>JASHRP010000789.1 GCA_030037375.1 Bryobacteraceae bacterium
CATTCACCGGTTGATTCATTGTTCCCTCTGAGACGCGGGAAATCCGTCAACTCTTCCGTCCACTGGCGCAGGCAGACGTCGTGCCGCGGCTGGCTGATGAACATCCGCGTAGTCACCAGCGCCGTTAGACGAGGGAGAAACGGCAGATAAGCCGAATCCGGCACCCATTATCAACAAATCAGATACAAGCCGGCGGCGACGAAGGCGCTACCGATGACGGCACCCCGCGGCGCCTCCGCGGAGTGGCCTCACGGTTTGGCGCCGAGGCCTCGAAGCCCCGATACGTGGGACGGAATTCGCGAAACAACTCGTGGCTTTCGGAGTCTATTGTCTAGCAAGAATATACGCATTCCACCGCGACGTTGAGGTAACCGAAAATTCGCCAAACTTTCCTGATCTTTGAGGTTTCCCACTACCGGTGTGCACTCCCCTGCCAACAAACTCAGGAGATTGTGGCATTTGCGTCCACCTTGGCGCTGCCCGGACAGCCGCCCCTGCTCAGCGGATTCCTGAATCTGCGAGGTTCCTCCGTGCCGGTGGTTTTCCTCCGCCGGCTCTTCCGCTTGCCGCCGAGTGAGCCGTCCCTCTACACGCCCCTGATTATCGCCAAGCTGCCCCCGGCGGCGCGGCACAGGGAAACATTGCTGGGCTTGTGCGCCGATCGCGTGGTGGGAGTCAAAGAGCTCGATCGTGATTCGCTTCATCCACTGCCCAGGGATCATTCCCTCAACGATTGCGCCGAGGCTCAATTCGAAGACGGGGGTGAGCGGATCGCTGCGCTGAGCCTTGAGCGGCTGCTTCTTTCGGAAGAACGGAAGCGCCTGGAGGAATTATCGGCGGAGAGCCGGCGGCGCCTGGCTGAGATCGAGTCCTCCAGGCGATCATGAACATCGCGTCCCTGCGCGCTGATCCCGGCTACGGCGCAGTGAAGAACTGCGTTCTTAGGCACACAGGTCTCTCCTACTATCACGATAAGGACGAGGACTTCGCCACCCGGCTTTCCCGAAGGCTTGTGGCTCGCGGCGTTTCCAACTGCAACGCCTATCTGTGTCTGCTCACCGCAGCGGATTCCAGCGATTCGGAGATGGATCGCCTGGTGGGCGAACTGACCATCGGCGAGACGTATTTCTTCCGCGAGCGCGAGCATTTCGACCTGCTTCGCGGGACCATCCTTCCCGGCGTGGTCCGGCGCAACCAGGCGACGCGCCGGCTGCGAATTTGGAGCGCCGGCTGCGCCACCGGTCCTGAGCCTTACTCGATATCGTTGCTGCTCAAGCTGGATTTTCAAAGCCAGCTTGCCGGATGGGACGTCTCTATTTTGGCCACGGACATTAACGTCGAGTTCCTCGCCCAAGCCGAGCGGGCCGTCTTCGCGGAATGGGCGCTGCGCGGCGTTCCGGACGAATTCAAGACGCGATGCTTTGTCCGGGAGGGCAAGCGCTGGCGGCTACGGCCCGAATTCCGGGATGGCGTCACGTTCGAATACGACAATCTCGCGAGCGACGCCCAGTGCCGGAACGATCAACCATTCGACGTCATTCTGTGCCGGAATGTGCTGATCTATTTCTCTCCGGAGCAAGCAGCTTCCGTAATCGCCCGCTTTCATCGCTGCCTGCCGCGAGGGGGCTGGCTGCTGGTCGGTCACGCGGAGCCGAACTTCGACATGTTCCGCGCGTTCGAGACAATTTCGGTTCCCGACGCCACCGCTTATCGCAAGCCTGGCGAGGAGTTCCGCCAAACGACAGAAATCGCGTGGGAACCCTTCGTCTGGGACGACCCCTCGCCCACGCGGGCTTACGAGGACAATTTCGTCGCACCCGTATTCAAACCAGCGGCAGTTACGGAGGCTCCAAGCCGGGAAACGCCGTCAGTTGAAGACGTTCGCATCTTGGCCGACAGTGGCCACTGGGACGCAGCCACGGAGTTGTGCGACGGCCTGCTGACGGCCGAGCCGTTAGACCCAGTCGTTCATTTCGTTTCGGCGCTCATTCAGGAACATTTCGGCGCTCGTGCCGAGGCGCGGGCGGCGTTCCAACGAGCCATCTACCTCGATCGTCAATTCGCCCTGGCGCATTATCATTTGGGGACGTCTCTTGAACTTGACGGGCAGCAGGGGCTCGCGAAGCGGGCGTTCCGGAACACGCTCGACATCGTCGCGGCCCTGCCGGAAGATGAGCCCCTGCCGCACGGTGATAGCATTACCGCCGGCGAATTGCGAGATCTTGCCATGCTAAGGCTGGAAGGGAGCGTCCGATGACCGAGACAGGCTTGAGGGATTGGGACGCAGTTCGCCGGCGATTGGAAGCCGCCGAGAGAGCTCTAAGCAACAGCGCGACGCCAACGCGCGAAGAAATGGATCGGGTTTTTCGCAAACGCGCGGAAGAGTTGGCCCGGCCGCTTTCGCTGCCCGCGAAAACGCGAACCGAGAACATATTGGTGTTTCGCGCCGGCGGTATGCGCTTCGGAATGCCGCTGACCCACATCGCCGA
The DNA here is from genome assembly GCA_030037375.1 of Bryobacteraceae bacterium. Classification (GTDB taxonomy): domain Bacteria; phylum Acidobacteriota; class Terriglobia; order Bryobacterales; family Bryobacteraceae; genus Palsa-187. The sequence goes on from JASHRP010000789.1 coordinate 2,490, forward strand.
AGTTATCTCGCATCCGAAGATTTCTAAAGTTCCGGGCGCTCCTGCCGAGATCGCTGGCCTGGTCCAGGTGCGAGGCGAACTTCGCCCGGTTTGGAATCTGCCCGCGTTACTGGGATTATACGCGCAGGAGGCCGCGCCCTCGCGGACCGGAGAGATTCTCCTGCTGCATCACGCCGCGCAGGAAGCCGGCGTTCTCGCGGAGGCCATTGAGGACACGGCGCAGTATGATTCGGAAAAAATTCAGCAGTCTCCCGGTAATCTTCCGGGCACACGGATCACGAATGATTACGTGACTGTGCTGGACGTAAGAACTCTATTCGCGAGGTTTCAAGGCTCGACAACATTATGAAAATCGGAACGAGAATTCTGGCCGGTTACGGAGCGGCATTGATCGTCTTCGCCATCGTGAGCGTGGTGTCTTACCGGGCGACATCGGAGTTAGTGCAAAGCACCGCCGCGGCGGCCCATACGTATCAGGTTCGCCAGAGCATGTCCGGCATTCTCATGTCGTTGACGGACGCGGAAACCGGACAGCGCGGCTTTCTGCTTACGGGGCGAGAAGATTACCTGGACCCGTACAATAGCGGCACCCGCTCCGTGGATCAGTATGTTCAGGACGTCCGAATGCTCACCGTGGATAACCCGAGCCAGCAAGCCAGAATCAGCGCGCTCCAGCCGCTGATCGCCGAAAAACTTTCGGTAATGGCGGAGACCATCCAACTCCGGCGTCAACAGAACGACAAGGCCGCGCTGGACATTGTGCTCAGCAATCGCGGACGGCAGTACATGCAGGACATTCGCCGGATCATCACGGACATGGACAATGAAGAGAATGCGCTGCTTGCCACTCGCACCCAAAGAGCCAACCAAACCGCGAGCTTCGCTTCGCAAACCATCGTCGTCGGCGCACTGGGTTCGTTGGTTTTGATCGCCCTGGTGGCGCTGCTGATTCAGCGATCGATCGTCGGGCCGCTACTTTCTTTTATGGAGTTGGCGCGACGCGTCGGAGAAGGCGACTTGACGCAGCAGACCAAGATCAACCGGACGGATGAATTGGGAGAGCTAGGCGACCACCTCGATCAAATGGTGACCGGCTTGAAGGAGGTGGCCAGACAGAGCTCACTGGTGGCCGAGAACCTCAATGCGGCAACCGTGGAGATCCTCGCTTCCACCCAACAGCAGGCGGCTGGAACAGCAGAGCAGGCCGCGGCGGTACAGCAGGCCAACGCGACCATGGCGCAGCTAAGCCAATCGGGCGCTCAAGTCTCCGAGCGCGCCAAGCAAGTGGTGACCGCGGCCGAAGCGGTATCGAGCTCGAGCGCTTCCGGACTTCAGGCAGTGCGGGACACCAACCGCACCATGGAGGGAATTCGGGAGCAAGCGGAAGCCGTGGCGGAGAACGTGATCCGGCTGAGCGAGAAAACCCAGGCCGTCGGGGAGATTATTTCGAGCGTTAACGATATCGCGGAGCAATCTCATCTGCTTGCGTTGAACGCATCCATTCAGGCTGCCGCGGCCGGAGAACACGGCCGCAGTTTTAGCGTGGTCGCGAATGAGATGAAGAATCTGGCCGCGCAGTCGAAGCAGGCGACGGTGCAAGTCCGCTCCATTCTGGGCGAGATCCAAAAGGGCATCAATACTTCCGTCATGCTCACGGAAGAGGCGGTGAAACGCGCCGATTCCGGCCGGCAGCAATCGCAAGTGGCCGACCGGGCCATCCGCCAGCTTGCGGAGAATCTCGAGGAAAGCATCCGCGCGTTTCAGCAGATTGTGGCCGGCAGCGGCCAGCAGCAAATCGGGTTTGAGCAGGTGACGCAGGCATTTCGCAATATCGGCATCGCCACCCAGGAAACCGCAAACAGCACGAAGCAGTCTGAGAAAGCCGTCGCGAATTTGAGCGCTTTGGCTCAGGAGTTACGCGGCGTAGTGGGGAGATACCGCGTGTGAGACCGCTTGACCGCTCGCTGTTGAGTATCTTCGCGGGCGAACAGGCGGAGCATGTCGAGAGAATTCGCGGCCTGCTCGAAGCGATCGCGGGTTTTTCGGGCGACGCGTTCTTGGCGGCGCTCGAAGAGATTCAGCGCAGGGCGCATACTCTCAAGGGCGCGGCTCACGCTGTCGGACTGGAGTCGAGCGAGGCCGTGATCCACGGGCTCGAAAGTGTCCTCTCGAACATCCGGCAGCGGGGTGGGTGGAACGAAGAGGCACGGCCGCTTGCGGAGCAGGCGCTGGAGGCGGTGGAAGATATCCTGGTCGCCGCGGAGGCTGAACGGGAGGATCCGGAGACCGAGCGCTTGCTAGCGGCCCTTTCGAAATTCAGCGCTGGGCGCGTTATCCCGCTGTCGCCGGCCGCCCCTCCGCAGCCGATTGCAGAAGCCGTAGCTCCGGCGGCAACCCCGGAGGAGCCCGCGGCCGCCGCTCCCTCCCTACATTCCGATCTCATGCGGGTCTCGGCCAGCCGCATCGACGATCTGGTGCGTTCCTCATCCGATCTGCTGATAGCGGCGGTCCTCGATTCCGAATCCCAGAATCCGTTCGGCGAGAGCGCGCAGTATCTCAGCCAGCTTCAGGCCGAATGGAGGCAGATGCGGCGCGGCCTCCGCGGTGGTTCCACCCCGGAGGCCGATCTGGCGGCTGAATTACACAAAGCCAACCACTGTCTGAACTTTGTCGACCGCCAGATTGAAATCCTGCAGCGGCGTGCGCAAGCGGCCGCGGCCAAATGGGGCGCGCGAATCCACGAAGTCCGGCGGCGCGCGGAAACTCTCTACGACGACGCATGCGAGGTTCGCATGACTCCGGCGGATACTGTATTTTCGGGTTTCGGCGCGATGGTGCGGGAGCTGGCGCAGGAGCAAAACAAACCGGTCGAATTCCGCTCGGAAGGGCTGGAGACGCAAGCCGATCGAAGAGTCCTGCAAACATTGAAGGATCCGGTGCTGCACTTGCTGCGCAACGCCGTGTCGCACGGAGCGGAATCCGAGCCGGCGCGATCCGCGGCGGGCAAATCGCCGGTCACCACGATCCGCCTTCGGATCCGCTCTTGCGGCGACCGTCTCAATCTGATCGTGGAGGACGACGGCCGGGGTATCGACGCCAAAGCAGTGATCGACGCAGCCGTCCGCCGCGGAGTTCTGCCGCCGGACGCGCGCGATCCGGCCAAGGTGAACATCGGTAAGCTGCTCCTGGTGCCCGGTCTTTCTACCGCGAAGCAAGTCAGCA
>JASHRP010000790.1 GCA_030037375.1 Bryobacteraceae bacterium
CTCATTCGCCGCATGAGCGCGGAAGGCGAACCGCGTTTTGCGATGCTCGAGACCATGCGCGAGTACGGCCTGGGACGTCTCGCGGAAGCGGGCGAGGACGCTTATACTCGCAAGGCGCATGCTGCATACTGCCTGGTCCTGGTGGAAGAAGAGGGTCCGAAAACGCGGCGCGAGCATAGCGGAAAGCATATTCTCGACGTCGAGCTTGGCAATATTCGCGCGGCGCTTGACTGGCTGACGGCCGCGGGAGAAGTGGAGTGGGGCCTTCGAATCGTCGGGAAGCTTCACCTCTATGCGTATTCGCGCCGCTTGCATGTAGAAATGAAGAACCGCCTGTCCCAATTGCTGGCCCTGCCGGGAGTGGATCGGTATCCGAATCTTCGGAACTGGGCGAAATACTGGGAGACGGATTTCACGTTTGAAGCTTTGGGTCCTACGGAGGTGGTTCAAAAGTATCTGTCCGTCCTGAAAGACTTCGAGGAGGCCGGAGACCGGATGGGCATGTTCCTCATGGCTCACCGGTTGAGCCATTCAATGGTCTTCAGCGACATAGAAATGTCGCGGCTGTGGTCCCATCGCGCGATGGAAATGGCGCGCGAATCGGGAAATCCCGCACTGCTCGCCGGTTCTTTGAGCAATCATGCGGATTTGGTGAGACAGACGGGCGAGTTTGATCTAGCCCGGTCGCTCTATCAGGAAGCGCGTGGATTGTTTGTGCAGGCGGGAGATAAGGAGAACGAGATTTGGGCCTTAAGCCACGAAGCCGATCTTTACCGGCTGCAGGGAGATTTAGCGAAGGCGCAGGCTTCGTATGAAAGCGCGCTCGCCCAGTTCCGGGCTCTAGGGTATTCATTCGGGATCGCGTCCTGTCTGCACGATTTGGCGGGGTTGGAGGCCCAAGCGGGCCGCTTCGCGGAGGCCAGGAGATTATACCGAGAGTGCTTGCGCCTTTACGGACCGGCAAATGTTACGGAAGTGCCGAGGGTTCTGGAATCCATGGGAAGGGTTGCATTGCGTGCCGAAAAGGCATACCGCTCGATCGCACTATTCGGCGCCGCCGCGGCGATTCGCAAGCGGTTCGATGTACCCTCCGTGGATCCGACGGTGCGAAATGAAATCGAGCGGCAAATCGAGAACGCCCGCGCGGCGGCCGGCCCGGAAGCCGCGACTCACTGGATGAAGGGCTGGAACCTGAGCGTCGAGGAAGCGATCGAATTCGCGAAATCCGAGAAGGAGACTGCATGAGCGAGCTGCCGCAAGGGATCCGCGGGCGCGTAATTCGGCCCGGCGACGCGGATTATGAATCCGCGCGGCGCGTCTATAACGCGAATATCGACCGGCGGCCGGACCTGATCGTGCGTTGCGTGGATGTTGCGGATGTCATGCGGTGCGTGAGCTACGCGCGTGAGCGAGGGCTCGCCATCGCCATTCGAGGCGGCGGCCACAGCGCGCCGGGGTTCGGAACGTGCGACGGCGGCGTCGTGATCGACCTATCGTCGATGAAGGGCATCCGGGTCGATCCTGGCGCGAGGACCGCGCGGGCGGAGGGCGGAAGCACGTGGGCCGATCTGGATCATGCGACTCACGCCTTCGGGCTTGCGACTCCGGGCGGAATTGTGTCTACGACGGGAATCGGCGGATTGACGACCGGCGGCGGATTCGGATACCTCTCGCGGAGCTATGGGCTTTCCTGCGATAACCTGATCTCGGCGGATGTTGTTACGGCGGATGGCGAACTGCGGATCGCGAGTCCCACACAGAATGAGGATCTGTTTTGGGCGATTCGCGGTGGGGGCGGGAATTTCGGCGTCGTTACGTCATTCGAATTCCGGCTGCATCCGGTGCGCGATATGTATGCCGGACCGATTCTCTATTCGCTGGACCAAACCGCCGGTGTCTTGCGGCTGTACCGCGATTTCCTGAGAACCGCGCCACGCGAGATGAGTGCGTTCTTCGCGTTTCTGATCGTGCCTTCCCACGCGCCCTTTCCCGAACATCTTTGGGGCAAGACGCTTCCCGGGATTATGTGCGCCTGCAATGCAGACCCCGCTGTGGCGGAGTCGATGATCAGGCCGCTGCGCGAATTTGGTCCGCCCTTGCTAGCTCTTCCGCACTCGATGCCTTATCCGTTCTTGCAGTCTTTGTTCGATGGGCTTGTGCCTCACGGTCTGCACCATTATTGGAAGGGAGATTTCGTTCGCGACCTGACCGAGGAAGCGATCGCCGAACACGTAAAATTCGGCCCGCGCTTGCCGACTGCGCAGTCCATAATGCACATTTATCCGCTCGACGGCGCGGTGCAGGACGTTGGCCCAACGGAGACGGCGTTTGCCTACCGGGACGTAAGGTTCGTCCACGTGATCTCAGCGATCAGCGCCGATTCCGGTTCACTGCCTGCGTATCGCGAATGGGCGCAGGAATACTGGGCCGCTCTGCACCCGCATTCCGCCGCCGGATCTTATATGAATTTCCTTATGGAGGAAGGCGAGGAGCGCGCAGCCAAGAGCTACGGGGGAAATCGAGAGAGGCTGGCGCCGATTAAGGCGAAATACGATCCGGAGAATCTGTTTCGGGTGAATCAGAACATCCAGCCGACGCAACGGGCGTCGGCTTAAGGTTCGGAACTGACGGGTTCCATCAGGCTTCGGACGGCCGAAATCCGGTTCGCCGGAATACCGCAGCGCCGCGCGTGCTCCTGAATGATCTCGGCGTTCGGGGCCCAGTAGATGCAATAGACCTTGTTGTCGGTGACATAACTGTGCAGCCACTGAATTTGGGGACCGAGATCTCGAAGTACGCTGAGTGACTGTCGCGCGGCGTCCTGAGCCTGTTCCGGAGTCATCTGGCCCACGCCGGGGATCTCACGTTCGATGACGAACTTGGGCATGAGGTGATGATAACAGAAGGGTTTGCGAGGCTGATCTGATTCGGTTATTCGAACGCGGTCACTAGGCTATGGTGGAATAAAGCGCGGCCGTGACCCGGCCAGCGCGCCCAAACGGAGGGAGGGCATATGGCGATTAGCGTCAATGCGGCGAATTGCGGCATTCAGGTTCGGCTGCCTGGGAAGCGCAAACGGGTGGGACGGGGCGTGGCGGGGCAGGAGACTTTCCGGCAAAAGATCGTACAGCGTTTCGATGCCGCATATTTTCTCAAGGTTCGCGAGCATAGCGCGGGGCGCAACAACGCCGCCGGGAAATTGCTCGCGATCTTGAGCTTTCTGCGAAACTACGGCTCGATCCCAGGCGATGGCAGCGTCGATTGGGACCGGGCGCATGTACAAGCGATCCGCGGCGATTCAAGCTCGGACGCAGCGCACAATCTGCCCTGCCAGATCCTGATCAATCAACGGTTTCCATGGGACGTGGTGTCGGGAAACGAAATCGACGTGGCGCGGATCGTTTTAGAGTTGCGCTCGCTATTCGGAGGCGTGCGCGTCCTGCCCAAGGTCTTCAACGCGGCCGATTCCATTGCGGAGGCGAACTGCCTGAGAGGCGCTCTAGTGGCCGCGTGCGCGGACGTTATTACGAAATCGGAGCCGATTCGCACCGACGCGGGCGTGCTGAAGCGCGGCGTCGGTCAGAATTACGGCGAGATCTTATTGACCCGCTTGGATGTCGGGAATCCGAGCGCCGGCATCCACGCCGGCGCTGTGGAAGACGCGTTTCAAACCTGGATTAGGGAGTCAAGGGCGGCGTTCAGGCGCGCGATTGACGTAGTCCAAGAAGACGGTGCGTCCTCCATGGGCCAGGATGTCACGGAGGATGTGATCTACATCTTGGAACGATATGGGAGCGAGGCCTTGAACGCGAATCCGCCCTCGAGGAACACACTCTCTCAGCTAGAGCAAAGCTTCTGGCTCGCGAAATCGAGGATTGCGGGGCAGCCTTGAAGTACCGGATTGATTGACACCGCAACGAATTCTATGTAGCATCTATAGCGATATGGTGCACCCGCCCGAGGGCGGGATAGAGTCTCTGCGCGATGGAGCGATGATGAAGAGACCTCGGATAGGGAGGATCGGCTTGATGGGAACCGGCTGGAAAATAAGAGGATTCGTGGCTGCAGCTACCGCTGCCGCAGCATGTTTTTTCGCGGCGATTCCTCCCGCTTCCGGACAGTCGCAAGCTCCGGCCTTCAAGGCCCCTAGAACCTCGGATGGCAAGCCTAATCTAAATGGCATTTGGGAAGCGCTAACGACTGCCAATTGGGACCTGCGCGCGCACGCAGCCGCTCAGGGCCCGGTGCTTTCGCTTGGCGCGGAGTTCTCTGTCCCGCCCGGTCCCGGCGTCATCGAAGGCGACGGGCAGATTCCTTACCTGCCTGCGGCGGCCGAGCAGCAGAAAAAGAATTTCGCGAACCGTCTGAGCGAAGATCCCGAGGTCAAGTGCTACATGGGCGGCGTGCCACGTTCGACTTACATGCCGTATCCGTTCCAGATCATCCAATCGCCGCGCACGGTTATGATCGCGTATGAGTTTGCGGGCGCCGTTCGCCAGATTAATATGGACAAGCCGACGGAAGCACCCGCCGACAGTTGGATGGGGTGGTCCAACGGGCATTGGGAGGGCGATACCCTGGTGGTGACGGTGACGGATCAAAACGATCAGACCTGGCTGGACCGGGCAGGAGACTTCCATAGCGACGCTATGAAGGTAACAGAGCGCTACACGCTTCGCAGCGCCGACACTATGATGTATGAGGCGACGATTGAAGATCCCAAGACGTTTTCGCGGCCTTGGAAGATCAGCATTCCCTTGTACAAGCATGTCGAAAAGAACGCCCAGCTCATGGAATATAAGTGCCCTGAATTCGCGGAAGACGTTTTGTACGGGAAGTACCGCAAGCAGCAGCCGGCCAAGTGACCTTTAGAAGGAGATTGCAGATGAGTTCTCGAGTCCTCAATTCCACTCTGATTGCCGCGGCCGCCGCGGTTGTGCTCGGCGCACCGGTACTCGCGCAGCAAGCGCAGCCGGCAAAAGCTGCCGCCGTGAAGACAAGCACGGCGATTCCGCGAACGGCCGACGGTCATCCGGACCTTTCGGGCGTGTATTCGAATGTAACCACCGTTCCGATGGCGCGCCCGGCGAATTGCGGCACGAAGGAGTTCTACACGGCCGAAGACATTGCGGCCGGAATGGGCGGAGCTCGCGGATGCGCCCAGCCTGGAGCCGCGCAGGCCGGCGGACGAGGCGGCGCAGGCGGACGCGGGGCTGCGGGACGCGGCGGGGCGAACATCGATCCCGAAACGGGTCAACCGGCGCTGGCCGTGCACTACGACACCGCGCAGTTCGGCCTTTCCGGAGCCACGATGGTCCGCTCAAGCAGCATGCGGACCTCGATTATCACGGGTCCGGACGGCAAGCTTCCTCCGCAGACCGCCGAGGCCCAGAAACGCGCCGCTGATTTCCGCGCCTGGAACGCAATCCATCAGTGGGATGGCCCAGAGACTCGCCCGGTCGGCGAGCGGTGCCTCACCTGGCCCTCCGAAGGGCCCCCGATGATGTCGGAAGGTTACAACGCCAACGTTCAGATCGTTCAGGGAGACGGCTTTGTCGGCATCCTTCAGGAAATGATCCACGATGCCCGCATGATCCCAACCACCGGCGGCACGACGGCTCTGCCGAACGATGTTCATCAGTGGTTCGGCACGTCGCGCGGCCATTGGGAGGGGGACAAGCTGGTGGTCGAGACAACCAACTACACGGAGCGGACGCAGATCCAAAACACGCGCACCAGCTATCAGTTGAAGGTCACGGAGAAATTCTCCCGGGTGGATGCGGACCACATTCTGTATGAGTTCACCGTCGACGATCCGGGCACTTGGACCAAACCCTGGAGTGGCGAGGTCACCTGGAGCAAGATCGACAGCCCGATTTACGAATACGCCTGCCACGAAGGAAACTATGGCATGGCTAACAATTTGAGCGGCCAGCGCGCTGTGGAAGCGAAGGCTGCCGCGGGCCAGAAGTAATCACTGAGGAGTTCATTCGCCATGAGGAAAACATTTGCTGTCCTGGTTGCCAGCGCCGGCCTTCTGATGTCGGTCGCGCCCGCGTGGGCGCATCACGCCTTCGCCGCGGAGTTCGACGATAAGAAGCCGATCAAGTTGCAGGGCGTCGTGACCAAGTGGGAGCTTGTCAATCCGCATTCCTGGATTCACATGGATGTGAAAAACCCGGACGGCTCGGTGACGTCGTGGACTATCGAAGGCGGCAGCCCGAACGCTTTGTTCCGGCTCGGATTCACCAAGAATTCGTTGCCTGCCGGGACTGAGATCATCGTCGAAGGTTATCAGGCTAAGGACGGAGCCAACCGTGGCGTCGGCGCGAAGCTTACGTACATGGACGGCAAGAGCCTGTTCCTGAAGCCTGCCGGCGAAGGCGACGGCCCCGCCGCGAAATAGAATGCGCGGCCGCCGGGTCTTGCTATTTGCGGCGGCTGTGGTAGGTGTGGGCGGGATTGGGCTCCTCGCTCAAGCGCCCGCGAGCAATGCGCCTGCGCTGGCTTCGGGCAAATCTTGGACTCCGCCAAAAACGCCGGACGGCCATCCCGATCTATCGGGATATTGGACCAACATCACGCTAACGCCTCTTCAGCGGCCAGCCAGTCTCGCGGGTAAGGCATTCTTCACGCCGGTTGAAGCGGCTGCGTACGAGAAGGCAACCGTCGACGCGAACAACGCCGACCGCCGCGATAACATCCGGGGGACAGACGCGGATGTCGGCAAAGCCTACAACGACTTTTGGTGGGATCGAGGAACCAAAGTGGTCTCCACGTTGCGAACTTCGCTAATCGTCGATCCACCGGACGGCCGAATTCCGCCTCTGACGCCGGAAGCGATGCGCCGCGCGGCCGAAAGGCGCGCCGCCGCTCAGGGTCACCAGTTCGACGGGCCGGAGAATCGGGCGTTGTCTGAGCGCTGCCTGGTCTGGCCGACCGCCGGTCCGCCGATGATGCCCAGCTTTTATAACAACAACTACCAGATCGTTCAGGGGCCAGGATACGTCGCGATAGTCGTGGAAATGATCCACGACGCCCGAGTTATCCCCACCGACGGCAGCCCGCATTTGCCCAGGGACGTGCGGTTATGGCTCGGCGATCCGCGCGGTCATTGGGAAGGCGACACGCTGGTGGTCGAGACCACGAACTTTACGGACAGGAATCCGTTCAACGGATCGAGCAAGGATATGCGGCTGATCGAGCGGTTCACGCGTACGGCTCAGGATACGATCATGTACCGGTTCACTGTGGACGATCCTTCTTCCTTCACGAACACCTGGACGGCGGAAATTCCGATGCACCAAACCAAAGGTCCACTGATCGAGTACGCATGCCACGAGGGGAATTACGCAATGAGCGGCATGCTGGCGGGCGCTCGCGCTGAAGAGAAGGCCGCGGCGGGAGGGAAATGAGATGATTTCGAAGCGATGGCTGCTGATAGCGGTCGCGGCGCCGCTTTTTGCCCATCATGCCTTCACCGCGGAGTTCGATGCCAAGAAGCCGCTTAAGCTTCGCGGCACCGTGACCAGGGTTGAGTGGATCAATCCGCACGCTTGGATTCACATCGACGTAAAGAACTCCGATGGGACGACCACGGAGTGGATGGTGGAGGGCGGAAGCCCGAACGCCCTGCTGCGCCGCGGTGTCGCCAGGGAAACGCTCCAGAAAGGCATGGAAATCGTGGTGGACGGCTACCAAGCCAAGGACGGGACGAACCGGGCGAACGGCCGCGATATCACCTTTGCCGATGGCCGCAAGCTCTTCGTCGGGTCTTCCGGCACCGACGCTCCCTACGATTCCAACGAGAAATAGTCTTTGCCCGAGCAGCCAGCTCCCGGCGCCGTCATCGTCACTGGCGCGAGTAAGGGAATCGGAGCCGCCATC
>JASHRP010000791.1 GCA_030037375.1 Bryobacteraceae bacterium
GGATAAATCTGGCCAAGGGACCCCTCAAACGTCCCGTTCTGCGCGCGGTTTTGCCTGTTAAACTCGATGACATACGGGAGTATGATTGTCCGGATCCAACTGGGCGCCGGCCGGCGCATAAGGCGCGAGGGGGGCAAGAACCGGAACTTGGCGTTTGCATGCGGAGCGTTGCTGGTCCCAGCGTCCTTAATGGCTTACGTGCTCGGCTTCTGGCGCTTGGCCTCCGATATGGGAATCGTGTCCCCGCCTGGAATGACCGGCGTCTTCTCGCATTGGCAGGTGGCAATAGCCGCGGCTGTGTTCCTTCACCTGGTCTCGTCGATCCTCAACCGCTACGGCAAGCAAGGCGAGTTTCACGTCCCGAAGGTTCTGCGCCCGAGCATCATGCCTTTGCGGCCGCACTTGAGAGAATCCCTCCGCCGCCGCGCGCAGTCTGGTTAATTTTCACTCGGCGCCTGAATGCTGTCGATCACCAAGGTATCGACGGGTTCCTTCCTCGATTCCAACTTCAGCCCGAGCTGCTCCTGTAGCGCGGCGAAGATTGAGGGACCACTCGGCTCCGCAGCACTGGCTGGCGTAGCACCTGTCGCGGCTGCGTTCGGAGGCGCTGGCTCCGGAGTCCACGTCAGTTCGACATCGTACGTTCCATTGAGCCCCGTGTGATCCACCACAAAGCGCCCTGTTAATGCGGCCAGGCCAGAGGCGAGCCTGGACATCGTAACGCCCTTCTCGGACACGTGGCCGATACCGACTTGGGCGAGATTGCACGGATGGGCTTTTGCCACAGCCTGGTCGGTACAGTCGAACGGACGCAATTGCGGTCCCGGTTTGCCCTCTCTGTGGGCCATTATCAGTGCGTAGATGGATGTCGGGCGCTGCTCATGATGCAGCGCCAAATGGAACCGCTCCGCGAGCAGGCTCTGGATCATCGGCAGCATCTGGTCCTGAGGCACGGCGGTGGGCGCTTTCGCGTCGATGTCGAAGCGGTCCGTTTCGATCCAGCTCGGCCCGCCCGCGATCTGGACATATTGAACCTGATACGCCCGCTGAATGATGCTGCGCACCGTCAGGTTGGTTGCGATGTAGCGGCCGGGAGGGAGATTGGTTACTCCGCCCGGATCGCCCGGCTTGTGCCGCTTGACAGAAGCAACTTCGAAAGACTGCGAAGCCTGGGCAAGCGTCACAACTGGAAGGGCGAACACAACCAGCGTCGCGAGAACGTTCCGCATACACGCCAGTGTAGCGGTCTACTGTTAAAGTGCGGTTTCAGCGAACACCTCGTCAGAGAGAAGCCCTTTCTACACACCTGATTGTGTAGACTGTGGTGTAGAGAGTATGCCAACGAACCTCGCTATCGACGATCGCCTGCTTGAGGAGGCACAGCGGCTGGGACATCATCGGACCAAGAAGGAGGCCGTGAATGTTGCGCTCGACGAGTACGTCCGCCGCCGCAAGCAGCAGGAGATCCTTTCTTTGTTCGGCTCGATCGAGTACGACCGGAACTACGATTACAAGCGCGAACGAAGGTCCAAGCGAAAATGAACGTTTTGGTGGATACGTCCGTTTGGTCTCTGGCGCTGCGACGCAAGCAGCGCGACCTCAACGGCAGAGAGCGCCGGCTCGTCGAAGAACTGAGTGGACTAATAGAAGACGGCCGAGCGCGAATTATCGGCCTGATTCGGCAAGAGCTCCTTTCGGGTATCAAAAGCAACGAGCAATTTGAGACGTTGCGTAGGATGCTGAGTGCTTTTCAGGACGAGCCCATCGGCACCGAGGACCACGAAGCAGCCGCGAAGGCGAGCAACGATTGCAGAGCAAAGGGAATTGCCATATCCGTGGTGGACATTCTTATTTGTGCCGTCGCTCAACGCCGCGGAATGGTCATTTTCACAACAGATCCGGACTTCGAACATTACAGTCGCGAGTTGGCTCTGAGACTCTATTCCGTCGCGGGACTTCCGCCGGGTGGCGGCCGGCGCTAAGAGCCGCGGCGCCGTCCACATTAATTATCAGTCGGGACCTTGTTGACGTGATCGACAACAATGAAGTCGAGCTTGGTTTTTACGGGGTTCAACTTCAAACCCAGTTGTTTTTCGAGCGCGGCGGAGATGTCGCGGGGTCCGACTTCCGGAGTTTGGTTCCTGACGTCCGGAGGGAGCCAGATTGAGGGTGCGGGAATCGCGAGGTGAAAATCGAATTTGCCGCCGATCCCGGTGCGGTCGGTGACGGGCACCGTCTCGCCGGACCCGGCTTGCGAAAGCAAAGACCTCAATTGAGCCGCTAGAGCCGCCATAGCGCCCGCTCCAAAAGTCATTTTCATCATGCCATCGTCAGATCGAGCCGCCCAGCTTATGCCCGGTGCAAGCACCGGAAATCCATTCGCATCGCCCTTTAGTCCTCCTCGACCAAAGTCGGCGGGCGGCGTAACGGCCGCAGCTTCGGGGTTCGCAGGAGTCAGGTTCTTGGGACCACCAGCCGCAACGACAATTTCGTAACCGGGGACATCTTTGGTGATGCGATGAACAACAAGGCCGAAGCGATCCGCTAACAGATTCGCGATCATCTGAGGGTACTGCTCGTGCGTTGCGCCCGGCGGAAGTTTTGCCGTGATCGCGTAGAACCCGGTCTTGAGCCAATCGGGGCCGCTAATCTGATCCGCGCGTACTCCGTAAGCCGAGCCGATCATGTTCGCCAGGTCAATTCGCCCCCACGACACTTGCCCGGCATCCTCGGAGTATCCCATTCGCACTTCTCGGCCCACCGGCTTTATGCTCGCGACTTCGAAACGCGGAGACTGATCCTGCGGCGCGGCGCTCGAAACCGATTCGAGAAGGAGCACGAGGCA
>JASHRP010000792.1 GCA_030037375.1 Bryobacteraceae bacterium
TATTTGGGACCGACGGTGCAGGCGGCTGTGAACAGCGCGAGAACGGTCACCAGCGTTAACCCGGCTTTCATTGGGCGCCTCCGGTTTGCACGCGCACCGGCGAGCCATTCTCGAGAGAATCCGAAGGATCGAGAATGATCGCATCCGCGGACCTCAAACCGGAAACAATCTCGACCGTCGCGCCGTAATCCCGTCCGATGGCGACCGGCGCCAGATTCGCACGTCCGTTGCGCACTACGCCGACCCGCAAACCTTCGCGCCGGAACAGCAGCGTGTTCGCCGGAATCGTCACTGACCGAATTGTGGCTGGCAGTTTCAGATGAACCTGCACGTAGGCTCCTGGAAGAAGCAATCCATCGGGGTTTGCTACGTCTACTTCCACCAGCAGAGTTCGCGACGCCGGATCGATTGCGCTCGCATCGCGCACCAGCGTGCCTTGGAATACGCGTCCCGGATACTCATCCAGGGTCAGTTTCGCGATGGAACCCGCCTGCGCCGCGTTCGAATAGACTTCGGGCACCGGCACGTAGACGCGCAAAGTGGAAATGGCCGCCATGTGGAACAACTCTTTCGCTTGCGCCGCGGAACCCGCATCGATCAGCGCGCCGAGATCGGTGCTGCGCGCCGTGATGACTCCGTCAAACGGTGCGTACACCTTCTCGAACGATTGCAGTTGTTCGAGCCGCCGTACGTTGGCGGAATTGGAATCGACGACGGCTTTCTGCGCCGCCTGATTTGCCACAGCCTGATCCGTCTCTTGCTTCGACACCGAGCCGCTCTTCAGCAGGAACTGCCAGCGATCCGCGGTGGTCTTCGCCAAATCGTAATTGGCCTGAGCCGTTTCCAGTTGCGCTTGCGCCTGCTGAAGCTGCTGATCGATTTCGGGCGTTTCGATTTCGGCCAGCAGATCGCCCTTTTTTACGCGCGCCCCGATGTCGAAATACCAGTGCGTCAGATAGCCGTTGGTTCGCGCGTAAAGCGGCGAATCGGTAAATGCCTCGGTATTTCCCGGCAGCACGATTTCCTGCAGCGGTGCGGCAGGTGCAGGATGCGTCACGCTTACCGCCGGGGTCGCGGCTTCATCCGTCGACTGAGCCAGTTCCTTGCCCTCTGCCACGCGCCGCTGGATGCCGTTGCGCACGCCGAATGCCAAGGCGCCCGCCGCAGCCAGGATGACAATTGCCGGTGCAAGCAGCCGCGCGCGCGGTTCGTGCCGCTGTGTCTCAGGTGTTTTGGTTTGTTCGAGCGTAGTCATAATTCCCTCCCAATCACTGAGCTCTCTTCGACGACTTCCGTATTCTCCGGCTTCCGGGAACCATGCACGATGGCAAAAACCGACGGCACAAATACCAGCGTCGCGACGGTTGCGCACATGAGGCCGCCGATCACGGCGCGACCGAGCGGAGCGTTCTGCTCGCCGCCGTCTCCCATCCCGAGCGCCATCGGAATCATGCCGATGATCATGGCGAGCGCGGTCATTAACACGGGCCGGAAACGCGTATAGCCCGCTTCGATCGCCGCGTGGACCGCGTCACTGTGCTCAGCCAACCGTTCCCGAGCGAACGCGACCACCAGGATGCTGTTGGCCGTCGCCACGCCCATGCACATAATCGATCCCATCAACGCCGGCACGCTAACGGTGGTCCTGGTGAAAAACAGAAACAGCACGATGCCTGCGAGCGCGGCCGGCAGCGCGGTGATGATTACGAACGGGTCGAGCCAGGACTGAAAATTCACAACGATCAGCAGGTAGATCAGCACGATCGCGAAGCCCAGTCCGGCGACCAGCCCGATATAGGACGTGCGCATCGTGTCGAGCTGGCCTCGAACGGCCACGAAACTGCCACGCGGCAATAGATGCCGGTTCGCATCGACGATGCTTTGAATCTGGCGGCCCACGCCGCCCAAGTCGCGATCCTGCACAGCGGCGTAGATATCGACCACGCGCCGGATGTTGTAGTGATTCAGGACCTCCATCTCGTTTGAGCGGGTGATCGATGCAACGTCCGCGAGAATTTCCGGCCGTGTTGCCGCAGCGGAGGTGATGGGAATGTTCTGCAGGTCCTGGAGAGACTGGATCGCATACTGCGGCGTCTGCTCCACCAGGTTGTAGTTCACTCCGTTCTGCCAATTCAAAAAGAACGTGGGCGTCGTCTGAAAGCTCCCGCTGAGAGAAACCAGCAGGCTATTGGCGACATCGCGGGGCGTGTAGCCGCCCTCCGCGGCCTTGGTGCGGTCGATGGCGATATGGAACTTCGGGTAATCGAAATCCTGCTGGATACGCGCGTCGACCACTCCAGGCACTCGCCGGACCTGCTCCAGCATCTGGTCCGCAACGGCCCGATTGCTTTCGACATCCGCCCCGTCGATCTGAATATCGACCGGCGCGGGCAGCCCGAAGTTGAGAATCTGCGTCGTGATATCGGCGGGCAACATATAAAAGGTCACGCCCGGAAATTCGATCGGAAGCTTCTGCCGCAGATCGCGAGCGTAACTCGCCGTCGGATGGTGACGCTCATTGAGCGAGACGAAGATGTCCGCATCGGCCGCGCCCAGGAGACCTGAGGTCGACCGCATGTAATTCAGTTGGCTGTACGGCAGGCCAATGTTGTCGAGGATGTTATTCACCTCGGCCGGCGGGATCTGGCGCCGGATCGAGTCCTCGACCAAGTCGCTGAGCTTCGCGGTCTCTTCAATGCGCGTTCCGGTCTTGGCGCGCAGATGCAGAATGAATTGGCCGCTGTCTATGTTCGGAAAGAAGTCCTGGCCGAGCCAGGGGACCAAGACGAATGCAG
>JASHRP010000793.1 GCA_030037375.1 Bryobacteraceae bacterium
GCCGTGATGGTAGCCGTCAAAGTTGTCTGACGGCTGGTTGTGCCCTCGCCGTCAAGCGCGGTATTGGTGCTCGAGTTCAACAAATTCGCCAGAGCGCCGGTTGCGCTCTTCGGCCCGGCGAGCGAAGTAATCGCGGATTGGGCGCTGGACGCGCGCGAGGTCTTCGATTGTCCGGTGCTGACCGCCGACGCGTTCTCCGACACCAGAATCGTGACTACGTCGTCCACGTTGCGCGATCTCAGGTCCGCGGCCAGATTCAACAGCCGCGCCGCCGGAAACCAGATTGAGCCGTTATCCGCCACCTGCCCGTTCGCGGCTTGCGGCACCGAAGCTTCTTTGATGTATTGATCGAGCGGCGACGGCGGCTTCGGTTTCTGCTTCTTCTTGTCCGATTTATCGTCGCCATCCGCGGCCGCAAGCGTGCAGCAGCACATCAGCAGCGCGGCAATCGCCCGCTTCATTCCGTCACTCCTCCCACCCTTACCTGGCCCTTGCCCGTAACTTTCGCCTGGAAATCCTTGCCGGTGGCAACGTTCCTGACCGTTATGGTCGAGCCCTTCATGCCGGACGCTTCCGCGCGCGCCTCCAACGTGAGGTGCGCATTACCGGCGAAGACGTCGACACGGACCGTGTCTCCTCTGGCCACATCCGGGGGCGCCGCGACCTGGGACCCGCGGATCGAAGATCCCTTGAAAATCGTCCCTTTAGCGACCAGTCCTATTGCCTCATTCTCAGCTTCAATAAAGCCTTCTTCGAACGGCGAATCTTCGCTCTCTTCCACGCGAATTTGCTCTTTTTCGATCGGCTTGCCGGGGACGAGATCCGCCCCCGCGATCACTCGATGCACCGGGACCGTGATCCGCGCTCGGGCCGAGATCGGGTACCTCGCCCCCGTTCCGGATTGCACATAGCCGCGCCACGTCACCTCAGGAGCGGCCGGAAGCTGAATGCCGCTCTTCGGAAAAACGATCTCGCCGGTGGGAACCGCCTGCTGCGTCGAGAATAGAATTTCGATCTTCGCCGCGGGGTTTTTGATATTTTTCCGCATCGCTTCGGCGATGCTTGGCCCCGGCACGACAAAGGTTCGCCGCTCTAAACACAAATCTTCCAGGCCCTGCAATTCGACGCCGCGATTCTTGGCGATACGCTCGAGATCCGCGCCCCGGAAAACCTTGGGCGCTCCGGTTGGCTCCACGTAGCCGATGAGAAAATCTTCCGGCAATCGCGCGAATCCGGGAGCCAGCGGAGCCACGTCCCGCGCCAGCACGGATTCGCTGTCGATAGGATGGCAATCGCCGCTCTGCGGAATCGCTGGAACGATTCCGGCGGCCACCAGAAGAGGAACCAGTACTGTCATCGCGTTAGATTGTTCATGTCCTGATACATCTCGTCGGCGGCCTTCACCACCTTCGAATTCGCTTCATAAGCGCGCTGACTGATGATCAGGTTGACGAATTCATCCACCACGCTGACGTTGGACTGTTCGGTGTAGCCTTGCAGCAGCGTGCCTAGCCCTTCTTGCCCGCCCGGCGTTCCCAAAATTGCCGCTCCCGACGCCGTGGTCGGTTGGTAGTAATTCTGGCCGAGGCTGTTTAAGCCCGCCGGATTCGCGAAAGTCGCGAGCTGAATCTGTCCGGCTGTTTGCGCCGCGGTTTGATTCGGCAGCGTGTAGCTAACCGTGCCGTCCGTCGCGATGGTGACGGTCTGAGTGTTGGTCGGCAGCGTGATGCTCGGTTGCAGCGGGTTCCCGTTACTGTCCACCAGATTTCCGTTCTGATTCAACTGGAACTGGCCGGAACGCGTGTACGCGATGGTGCCGTTTGGCTGAAGAATCTGGAAAAAGCCGCTCCCTTGAATCACCACGTCCAGCGGGTTATCCGTCTGCGAAAACTCGCCCTGCGTGAAGATAATCTCGTTCGAAGAAGCGCGCGTTCCCAAGCCGAGCTGAAGTCCGGCCGGGACCACGGTTTGTTGGCCCGCCGCCGCGCCCGGCTGAATCATGTTCTGATACAGCAGATCCTGGAACTGCGCGCGCCGCGTCTTGTACCCGGCCGTGTTCGAGTTCGCCAGATTGTTGGCGATGTTATCCACGTTCAACTGCTGCGCGGTCATTCCGCTGGCCGCGCTATAAAGAGCTCGAATCATTTGTTTCTCCTCACGTCTCCGATTAACCTCCGCCGCCCACCCGGGCCACTTCCTGAATCGCTTGCTTGCTCATGTCCGAAGTGGTCATGATCGCCTTCTGCAGCATCTCGAACTGGCGCATCACGCTGACCAGACCCACGGCCGCGTCAGCCGGGGCGACATTCGATCCCTCCAGTTGTCCCTGCGCCACGGCCGCTTGCGGCGCCACCGGCTTCACCGCCGCGTTCGCGTTCACGAAGTAGCTGTTGCCCATTTTTTCGAGCGTCCTTAAATCCGCGAAGTTCGCGATCTGCAACTGCCCCAGAGCGTTTCCGGACTGCTGCACGGTTCCGTCCGGTTGAACCTGAATCGGATCCTGCCCCTGGGTTTGAATCACGCCCTCGACTCCATTGACAATCGCCTTCAGCGGATAACCTTCTGACGTCGTGAGCACACCGGTGTTCGAGAGTTGAAACGCGCCGTTACGCGTGTACAAAGGTCCGGAGGGGCCGTTGGCCGTGAAGAACCCTTGACCGGTCAAAGCCATATCCAAAGGATTCCTGGTGTTCGTCAGCGTGCCTTGCGAGAAGTCCGTCCACTGGCTCTTCACTTCCGGCATCTGCGACGGATCCTCGCCGTCGATTCCGATGGAGTCGCCGCTAAACAGGCTGTAGAACTCGCGGTCGAGCTTGAACCCGTTCGTATTCGCGTTCGCGAGATTGTTCGAAAGCATGTCCAGCGCCTGCATGCGGGAGCGCAGGCCGCTGGCGGCCATTACGGCAGCTTGGTCCATGGGCTGTACCAGCCGGGGAGCAAACCTGCGGCCAAACGGGAGCGCGTCGGTTTTCCTCGAACTTTGTTGGATATGTGCGATATGACAGACGCGACGAAGTTTGTTTTATCGTCGGAAACCCGCCGGATTGCGCTGGACGTTCGACGGCGCGAAATTGTAAAACATTGAAATCCCGATGCGGCGTTCTGGTCCGCTGCGTGCACCCTCCGCGCCTTTGAGAGATGAGGCAAACATGCGGATTGCGGCGCCCCTAAGCTCCTCCGGGTTTCCCGTGCAGGCGTTCGCGTCGATGAGATCGTCGCTGGCGTCATCCGTCGATGCCTCGCCGGAACTAGATGAGAGTTTCTCCAACGCCTCTTCGGCGAATTCCGACTTTCACTCCATCATGGGCGACTCCATGATGGACGGACAGCCCCTGCAATCGTCTTCGAGCGGGCGCCAATCTCCCCGCGATTCCAGCGAAGCTGACGATTCGACGCCGCAAAGCCAGGCGGGCTCGAGCGCATCGTCCGGACCGCCGCCATCCGCGGCAAACGCCCCGCACTGGCACGCGAGTTCGGTTCAAATAAGTAATCGCTCATCGCAAACCAAATCGTCGGATAGTTCCAGTCAATCGGGATCGCAAGCTTCATCGGACGCGACGGCGGACACATCGTCTTCGACGTCCACGGACTTGAAGAAGCTGCTGCTGAATGGAAGCCTTTTCGGCGACTTGAGTTTGGACCAGCAGGACGAAGCTGACGGGACCGAAGGCGCAGCGAACGCACAGTCGAATGAGAATGACGCCGCCCAAACCGCATCCGGGGGGCAAGCCAACACAACGACGGCCGCCGCGGCGCTCCTCGCCCAGCGCGCGAACGCCGGTTTGCTTGCTGCCACCATTCTCGGCCTCGATGCCAAGCAACGCGCGGGCGCTGCCTTGACCAAAGATGACCTTGCCGGGACAGGCGATTCTTTGAGCCAAAGTCTCTCTGCCCTCGCTCCCGACGCCGGTTCACCGGACGCCGCTGCCGCGGGGCCAGCCGGAACCCTCGCCGGACGGGAGTCCTTGCAATTGAACTCCCCCGCGGATGGAGACGCCGATCCCGGAGATCCTCGGATTCAAGAGTCAACCTCGGGAGCATCGAATCCAAACGACCAGGTGGCCTTCGAGGCTAAGCTCTCGCCCGCGGCCGGCTCGGCCAATAACTCCACGAATGGGGCCGCCCAGGAGACTTCCGGGTCCTCAGATCAAGGAGCGTCGAAGCAATCCTCTGACGGATCGGCGGACGACGCAAGCTCGGCTCTTGTGGTGAGCGCTCCGGCCCTAAAGACTGCCCTTGAAACTCCCGTGGCTCCGCAGGCAGCGCAAGCGGCGCCGCTTCCCGTGCACCAGCCAACCACTTCGCCCGCTGCGGCGCCGGCCGATTCTTCGGCGGCGGCGCGCATGCAATCGATGATCGAAGCGCCATCGCCGCTCGCGTCTTCGAATCACAGCATCCTGGTCAAGGTTCCCGGCGCAACCGCCGGCACGGGCATCGATCTTCGCTTCGTCGAACGCGCTGGGGATATCCATCTCTCGGTTCGCACCCCCAGCTCCGAAGTAGCCCAGCAGTTGCGCGGCGGCTTGAACGACCTCGTCGGAAAGCTGGATCACGCCGGCATTCGCGCCGAAATTTCAAATCCATCCACCGGCGACGCCCAGCTCTCAAACCAATCCAAGGATCAGAACAACCAGCAGGATTCTTCACCGGATCGCCGCGGCGGCCGCAATCAGGCCGATTCGCAAAGCCAGCAGCAGCCTTCACGCGAGCAGAATCAGTCCCAGTGGTTCCAGGCTCTGGCGGATTCCGCCGGCCAGGACGAGACCAGTAACTTCAGCAAGGAGCAAAGCATATGAGTTCACCTGTCAGCCCCCTTCCGTCGTCGACTCCGGCCACGGGCGGATCGAGTTCGTCGTCCGCCGCGGCTAACTCCGCGATTGCCTCCACCGATTCGCTGGGCAACGAGAGCACGTTCCTGCAACTGCTGGTCGCCCAGCTCCAGAACCAGGACCCGACCCAGCCGGTCGATAGCAACACCTTCTTGACGCAGTTGGCCGAGTTCAGCCAGCTCGAGCAGTTGATCGGAATTCGCCAGGACGTTTCCGAATTGGATCCAACCTCCGCCTCAACCACGGGTTCGTCGGGGCAAACTACGCCTACGTCCGGCACTCAAAGTTAACGGGCGCGCAGCGCCCAAAGTTCTTGAAGTAAGAGAGAGGAGAAAAAAGATGGGTTCGTTCTTTACCGCGCTTTCCGGCCTGACCGCCGATACCACCGCCCTCGATGTAGTTGGCAATAACTTGGCGAACATGAATACGCAGGGATTCAAGTCCAGCGACGTCACGTTCGAGGACGCGATGAATCAGGCCACGGCCTCGCTTCAGATCGGCTCCGGCGTTGCCACCACCAACACGAATACAAATTTTACGCAGGGAAATATCGAATCGACCGGCCAGCCACTGGATCTTGCCATCCAAGGCAACGGATTCTTCGTCGTCCAGGACCCATCCACCAACCAGACCGAATACACGCGCGATGGCAGCTTCCAACTGAATGCGCAGGGTCAACTGGTGACCGCAACTGGAGATCTGGTGCAGGGTTGGATGGCCACCAACGGCGCCGTGAATCCCTCCGGCGCGACCACTGGAATCACCGTACCGCTGCTCACGCCACTACCGCCAGCCGCGACGCAAAACATGTCGATCACGGCGAACCTCGATGCCAGCGCCGCGGTCGGCGACACGTTTACCGCGCCGGTTCAAGTTTACGATTCGCTGGGCAACGCAATCACTCTTTCTATTCAATTCACCAACACCGGTCCCGGCGCGTGGAACTATTCGGTCAACATGCCCAGCTCCGATCTCACCGGCGCGACGGGCACAACCACCGCGCTGACCACCGGTTCCATTACCTTCGGCTCGAACGGCCAGTTGGCTACCCCCGCCGCCGGCGCGCCCGTCGCGATCACCAACGCGGACCCTTTGGCGGACGGCGCGGCGACCCTCAACATCAACTGGAATCTCTACGACTCCAACAATAACCCCGATCTCACCGGTTACGCGCAAGCCTCTGCGGTGTCCGGAACGACGCAAGACGGCTCCGCCGCGGCCACGGTGACCGACGTCTCCATGCAGAACGGCGGAATCCTGACCGCCACCTATTCCAACGGCACGCAGCAAACCCTCGCGCAGGTCGCCCTCGCGAGCGTCTCGAACCCCAGTTCGCTAATTGCGACCAATAACAACAATTACCTGCTCGGCCCGCAGACCATGACGCCGACCGTCGGCGCGGCGGCTACGGGCGGCCGTGGCAATCTCGTTGGCGAATCGCTGGAAGAATCGAACGTCGACATGGCCACCGAATTCACGAATCTGATCGTTTATCAGAACGGCTATGAGGCGAACTCGAAGGTGCTCAGCACCATCGATCAAATGGATCAGGCGCTTCTTGCCATCAACCCGTAATTGAGCTCGACCGATGACCACAGCCGACCAGATGAATCGTTACGCCGAGCTTCCGCTCACGGTCGAATCCGAAATCGGAAGAGTGATGCTGCCCATGCGCGACGTGCTCGCGCTTGCGCCGGGCAGCGTCATCCGGCTGCCGGTTCGCTTCGGATCCCACGTGCGCCTGCTGGTGGGAGGCGCACCGTTTGCAGCGGGCGAAGTGGTCCGCGTCGGCAAGGCCCCGGCCATAAAGCTGATGAGTTTCTGGCGAACCGCCGCTTCCAGCAAGGCCTCCACCGATTGACCCGCGAACCATGGAGATTCTGCAACAGCTTCTGGCGGTCGGACTGGTGCTGGGCGCCCTCTTGGCCCTGCTATGGGTGATGAAACGCAAAGGCTGGGCCCACCCCCGGATTCGCGTCTCGCGCGATGCGCAAAGCCAGCTCGAAGTGATCGAGCGGCTCTCGCTGACTCCGCAACACTCCGTGCATCTCATTCGCCTGGCTGACCGCATTCTGCTCGTCGGTCTCTCGCCCAGCGGCTGCAACGTGCTGGATACCGCGCCCTTGACCAGCATCACCACGGCGGGAGCGAACCGTTAACCTCATGTTCCGATTTTGTTTTTTTGCCGTAGCCGCAAGCTCGCTCGCCTGGGGCGCTCGCGCCGCCACGCCGGCCGCGATTACCGCGACCCCGTCCGCGCTCAGCGTGCCCATGCAGATCGCCATCTCCCTGACCCTGATGGTCCTGCTGCCGGCCGTGGTCATGTCGATCACGCCTTTTCTTCGGATCACCATCGTGCTTCACTTCTTGCGCCAGGCGCTGGGCACGCAGTCCACGCCGTCGAATCAAGTATTGATCGGCCTCTCGCTGTTTCTCTCCCTGCTGATCATGCAACCGGTGGTCACCGAAATCTATACCAACGCGTGGGAGCCGATGGATCAGGGAAAGATCAGCTTCGACCAAGCGTTCGACGAAGGCTCCAAACCCATGAAGACCTTCCTCACGCGCTTCACTCGCGAAAAAGACGTAAAGCTCTTCTTGGATATCACCAAAGCGCCGACCCCCAAGAACGCGTCGGAACTCGGACTTGGCGTCCTCGTTCCTGCCTACATCCTTTCGGAGCTCAAGACCGGATTTCAGATCGGCGCGATGCTGTTCCTTCCGTTCCTGGTAATCGACCTGGTTGTCGCGTCCATCACGCTCTCGATCGGCATGGTTCAATTGCCGCCGGTCATGTTATCGGCGCCGTTCAAGATTCTGCTGTTCGTATTGGTCGACGGCTGGAATCTGGTGGTCGGATCGCTGGTCAAATCTTTTTACTAATTCTCTGGAGTGAAGCATGACCCCTGAATTTGTAGTCAACCTGGTCCACGGAGCCTTAATGGCCGCCTTTTCGATGAGCGCGCCCCTGCTGGGCATCGGCCTCTCCGTGGCGATCGTCATGAACATCGTGCAGATCGCGACCTCCCTTCAAGACAACGCCTTCAGCACCATGCCGCGCCTGGCCGCGTTTCTGGTCGGATTCAGCGTCCTCATGCCTTGGATGCTGAAGCAATGGATGAGTTATACCATCGGCATCTGCGGCGAAATCGCCAAGTATGGGCACTGAGCTCACGCTCAGCACCGGTACCCTGTACGCATTCCTGCTGGTCCTCGCTCGCATATCGGGAGCGTTCGTGTACCTCCCGCTGCCTGGCATCCGCGTGGGACCGGAAATCGCCCGCTTGGTGCTAGCGGTAAGCGTGACGCTGACCTTGTTTCCTGCCTGGCCCGCCGTCGATCCCTCGAAGGTCACCATCGGCGTGATGATCGGCTGGCTGCTGGCCGAGGCCGGCATCGGAACGGCCGTGGGGCTTGCGGTGGCGTTTTTTACCGAGGGGTTCCAGATGGGCGCGCAGATGATCAGCCTTCAGGCCGGCCTCAGTTTCGCCAGCACCATCGATCCAAACTCCGGCGCGGACACGCCGGTCCTGCTGACGATTGCCGAAATCTCTTCGGGAATGCTGTTCTTCGCCACCGGTCTCGACCGTCAGGTTCTGTACGGTTTCGCCCACAGCTTGCAGACTCAGCCGCCGGGAACCTTCAACGTTTCTCAATCCATGCTGAATGCGCTGATCCGCCTCGGCTCGACCATCTTCACCACCGGCCTGCGCCTGGTCCTCCCGATCATGGGATTGCTCCTGATGGTGGAAATTTCCGTGGCGCTGCTGGCCCGCTTGAACTCCCAGCTTCACCTCATGATGCTCACCATGCCGATGAAGCTCCTGCTCTCCTTGACCCTCCTGGCGTGGCTCGTTTCCATCTTCCCCCACATGTTCGACCGCTTGGCCGGGGATTTCCTCGAAGTCATTCGAGGCTTGCTCGGCTCCTGATGCGCCGGTATGGCGGATAGCAACAGAACAGAGAAACCCTCCGCTCGCCGGCTCTTGAGAGCCCGGCAGGAGGGTCAGTTCGTCACCTCGCGTGACATGATTACCGCCACGCAGGTCCTGGTCTTCGCCATGCTGGCGGGTTCCTGGTTTCCCAGTTGGCTCGACAGCATGAAGGCCGTGGTGCGCGAGTCCTTGACGGAGGCCTTTCACGGCGATCTCGTCGTCGCGCGGATTCCCGGAATCGCTAGCGCGATGCTCAATCGAGTGTTCCTGCCGCTTTCCGGAATGGCGGCGGCAGCGGTGCTGGCTCCGTTTGCGATTCACATGGTCGTCTCTAACTTCGGTTTCAGTCTGAAGCGCTTCCAGCCGAACTTTGGGCGCTTAAATCCAGTCAATAAGATCCGCAATGTATTCCAGCAAGCCCCCATGTCGGTGCTGCAAGCGCTGGGAATGATCGTCGTGTTCGGCGTGACTATTTATCTCATCGCCAAGGAAAATGCCAGCGTGTTCCTCGCGCTGCCTTTCGCCAGCCTCGAGGTCGGCCTGGCGAAAATCGGCGCGTCCCTCAAGGAGCTTCTGTGGAAGGGCGCGGCCGTATTCGTGGTCTTCGGAATCGTGGACTGGGTCCGCCAGCGCCGTCGCTTCACCAAGAGTCTGATGATGACCAAGCAGGAGCTCAAGGATGAGCACAAGGACATGGAAGGCAATCCCCAGGTTCGCGGCAAGATCAAGCGTCTGCGCCGCGATTTGGCGCGCCGCCGCATGATGAAAGCGGTTCCCACCGCTTCCGCCGTGATCGTCAATCCCACCCACTACGCCGTCGCCATCCGCTACCGCCACGAAACCATGGCGACGCCGGTGGTCGTGGCAAAGGGCAAAAACTATCTGGCTCTGCGCATTCGCCAACTGGCGATCGAAAGCGGCGTGCCCTTGGTCGAGAATCCTCCCTTGGCCCAAGCGCTGTACAAATCCGTCGAGGTCGGCAACGAGATCCCGCCAAATCTCTATCGCGCGGTCGCCGAGGTACTCGCCTATATCCATCGCCTTCAAAATGCGCCTCGGCGGCCCTCCAAACCGCGTGGACCCGCTCCACGCCCAAGAAAATAAAAGGTCTATCTCCGGCTTTAGAATACGGTTAACCGCCGATTTGGCCGCTAATCCTTTCCCGTTTATAGACCGATAAGATGGAGTGTTTCTCCAACTCGCCACTTGGACGGGCGTCCTCCTTGCGGCGGCATGCGCGACGCTTCTGTGGCGCCGCTCGGTTCGCCGGCTTAGCGACCGCAGCGCTGAGCTGGGCGTGTTCGAAAGGTCCTCGCGAATCATCGAGGAGGAACGGCGGGTTCTGGAGCTGGTCACCAAAGGCGCCTCGCTCTCCGCGGTCTTGGACGCGCTGACTCACGGGATTGAGCGGCTGGCGCCGGGATGCCTATGCTCGATCCTTCTTTTGGACGACGATAAGCGCCGCTTGTTGCGCGGCTCCGGGGGGAGCTTGCCGGATGACTATATGCAGCGTGTCCACGGCCTGGAGATCGGACCCGACGTAGGTTCCTGCGGGTCCGCCGCTGCTCGCAACCAAACGATTATCGTCGAAGACATCTCCACCGATTACCGCTGGGCCGTCGCCAAAGCGCTGCCCTTGGGTTTCGGCCTGCATGCGTGTTGGAGCGTGCCGATTCGCGATTCCCACGGCGGCGTCGCCGGAACCTTCGCGATGTATCATCGCCGTCCCAGGCATCCCTCCGAAGGCGAGCTTCGGCTGGTCGAGGCCAGCGCGCAACTGGCCGGCAACGTGATCGAACGGGTTCGCGCGGAACAGCGCCTCCGGGACGTGGCCGCGCGTCTCGATCTGGCCGAAAAAGCGGCTTCCTTCGGAATCTGGGATCTCGACCTGCCCACGGGTGTTATGACCATTTCTCATGGTCTTGCCGCTTTGATCGGAATCAGGCCGCCAGTCCGCCAAATGACTCTCGATCAATTCCGCGAGCTGGTTCATCCCGACGACCGCGAACGCCTTCACCTCGCGATGAATCAAGCTGTCGCGGAGGGCGACCGCTTCGACATCGAGTTCCGCGTGGTCCGCGGCGACGGTACCGTTCGTTGGCTGCAATCTCAGGGGCGCGTGGAAGTCGTGGACGGCCAGTCGCGCCGCGCTGTCGGCGCAAGCCTCGATATCACCGTAAAAAAAGAGATGCTGGAACGCCTGGAAATGGCGCTCCAGGCCGCGGAAGCGGGAGGCCGGGCGAAGAGCGAGTTTCTGGCCAACATGAGCCACGAGATCCGCACGCCCATGAACGGCATCATCGGCATGACCTACTTGCTGCTAGATTCCGGGTTAAACGCGGAACAGGCTGATTGCCTGGAAACCATCCGGCAATGCGGTGAAACGCTGGTCCACGTGGTGAACAATATTCTCGATCTCGCCAAGATCGACGCCGGCCGCATGGACCTGGAGCTTCTGGACTTCGACCCCGCCGCCTTGGCTGCCGAAGCCGTCCGCGTGGTCATGCCCCAAGCGCGGGAGCGCGGTCTCGAGCTTCGCACCGCGATCGATCTCAAAATCCCCGCCGCGGTTACCGGCGACCCTCTGCGTCTCAAACAAATCCTTCTCAACCTTCTCGCCAACGCCGTTAAATTCACCGAACGGGGCTCGGTCACTCTCGGCATTGCGGTTTCAACTCCGGGCGACGCGTTGGCCGAGATGTGTTTCTCGGTCACCGATACGGGCATCGGAATCCCGGAGGACGTGCGCGCCAAAATCTTTGAGCCGTTCAGCCAGGCCGATAACTCCACCACCCGCCGCTACGGCGGCACAGGCCTCGGCCTCACCATTTGTCAGCGGATCGCGGCGCTCATGGATGGCAGAATCGTCCTGGAGAGTGAGCCCGGCCGCGGCAGCACGTTCCGCTTCTTCGTGACCCTCCCGGTCACCGATGCTCCAATTCCCGCCGCCTCTCGAACTCGTCCAGTTCCGCCGGCCCGGACGCACGCCCCGCTTGAAGAAGCTGATCCCGCCCTGAGCAGCACGCCCGTCCTCTAATCCCGCCGCAGTAAATCGAGCAGCCTGGCATGCAATGTCGCGTTCGCGGACGCAATCAAGCTCGAGTTCCAGATCGCGTCTTCGTTCCCGTCAATTGACGTGAGCGTTCCGCCCGCTTCCCTTACGCACGGCGCCAGCGCCGCGATATCCCACGGATGCATTCGCGGATCAATCGCCGCATCGACTCGACCCTCACACAACAGTGCGTAATTGATGCAGTCGCCAGACCAGCGAAACCTCTTGGCCGTTTGATACACCCGCGACAACCGTACCGGGGAGTCGCGCTCGCGCGGATCTAAATCCGTGTGAGCAAGCTCGGTCGCAACCACCACTGCCTCCGACGGATCGGTTACCGCGGTCGTCCGAATCCGCTGCGCCATACGTCCCTGGCGCTTCAGCCAGCAGCCCTCCCCGCTCGCCGCATAAACCGTCTCGCCCAAAGCGTGCGCCCCGATTACACCCACCGACGCCTCGCCCTTCGCGACGTAACCGATCAGCGTTCCGAACGTCGGCAGCCCGATTGCGAATGACGCTGTTCCATCGACCGGATCGAGCAGCCACAAATGCTCGGCGTCGCGCGCCTTCTTTCCGTCGAACTCGTCGCCGCCGAACTCCTCTCCCAGAATCGAGTGATCGGGATACCGTTCGGCAATTCGCCTTCGCAGGATTTGTTCCGCGCCCCGGTCCGCCTCAGTGACTTCCGATCCGTCCGCCTTGTGGTCCACCGCCACGTTCTTCCACAGCGGCAGGATGAACCGGCCGGCTTCTTCCGACAACTCCAGCGCGAAATCGAGAATTTCTGCTAGAGAGGATGCAGGCATCCTCTCTATTCTCGCTGGCTTGAGCGCGCGAGGTCTCGCGGCTTGGTCTGTCTTACTTAGCGCGTTTGAAATCGAGCGATTGCGGGCCGCCTCTGCCGCCGCCCCCTTCGCGCGTGCCGGTCAGCTTAAGTTCGTCGCCCGAAAGCGTGCCGGTGTAGTCGGTGGTGTTCGCGCCCTTTTGCCCGTTGCGCGTCACTTTGAAACTGACGGTGGAACCGTCAATCTTGCCTTCCGTGATATCGGTCGCGCCGCGCCCCGTGTCGAGACTGCCGGTCAGCGTCGATCCGTTGGATTTGAGCGTCAGGGTCTGCGTTTGCGTGCCTTGCCTGCCTTGCACTTCCGCGGTCCATTTTCCATCGACGGGTGCGGCGATGCAAGCGGCTGCGCCTAACAAACAGAGTAAGAGATAGCCATGCTTCATTTTGAATTGCTCCTTCGTTAACTCACTAGCTTGAGTATGCCGCTCGGATTTTCGCGGACGAAATACAGCCGATACGGTATGAGGCCGTTAAAAATTGTTAGTGGAAATCATGGGATGGAGCGCCGGTCGCGGCGAAGTCCAGGCGTTCGGCCCGCCGCAGCTTGATGGATATCGCCCCTTGCTGATTTTGCAACTCGCCCTCGATCAATAGATAAGGAGCGGTAACCAGAACCTCGCGAAACGTGTCGAACAGCTCCGGCTCGACGATCGCGTTTGAGATGCCGGTTTCGTCTTCCAGGCTCAAAAACAAAAACCCATTGGCGGTCCCCGGCCTTTGACGGCAGATCACGCATCCAGCCACGCGCACCGTGCGGCCCTTTTTGGCGAACTTCAATTGCGACGCTGCGAAGACCCCGCGCTTTTGCATCTCCTC
>JASHRP010000794.1 GCA_030037375.1 Bryobacteraceae bacterium
GAGTCCGGTCGCTCATCCGAACCGGGCCACGAAAGCGCGGAAGCGTCCTGCAGGCAACCCCGCGCCGACGCGTTATACATGAGCCCTTTTGATGGTGTGAGGGTTACCAAACCACCGGGGGATCCCCCTTAAATTTTCGAACCGAATCGCGAGGGTTAAAGCAGCTCAGACGTACTGAAGAAGAACGGAATTTCCACCGCGGCCGTCTCCGGCGCGTCGGAGCCGTGCACGCAATTGCGCTCGATGCTTTGCGCGAAGCGTTTGCGAATCGTGCCTTCGGCCGCATTGGCGGGATTGGTCGCGCCCATAGTGTCGCGCCACTTCTTGATCGCATCGGCGGATTCAAGAACCATCACCACCACCGGACCCTCCGTCATGAACTTCACCAGCGACCCGTAGAACGGCCGCTCCTTGTGAACCGCGTAAAATCCCTCCGCTTCAAGCTGGCTGAGCCGCCTCATCTTCATGCCCGCCACTCGAAAGCCCGCCTTCTGAATAATGGCGATGATCTCGCCCGCCTGTCCCGCCGCAACGGCATCCGGTTTGATAATTGCGAATGTTCTTTCCATATTTGTTTTAAAGTGTCCGGTTCATTTTGAGACGTCCTGAACTTTTTCCCCGATTTCCGCCGGCGTCGCGCACACCGTCACGCCCGCGGCTTTCATCGCGGCGATCTTGTCCTCGGCCTTGCCGCTCCCGCCAGAGATAATCGCGCCCGCGTGTCCCATCCTTCGTCCCGGAGGCGCGGTCTGTCCCGCGATGAATCCGATTACCGGCTTCTTCACATGTTCCTTGATATACGCCGCCGCGGTCTCCTCGGCATTGCCGCCAATCTCGCCGATCATCACGATGACGTGGGTGTCGGGATCTTCGTTGAACAGGCGAATCGCATCGGTATGCGTGGTGCCGATAATCGGATCGCCGCCGATGCCGATGCAGGTCGACTGTCCGATGCCGAGTGCGCTCAATTGCCCCACCGCTTCATACGTCAGCGTGCCGGAGCGCGAGACCACTCCGACGTTGCCCTCCTTATGGATATGTCCGGGCATGATGCCGATCTTGCACTTCCCTGGCGAAATCACTCCGGGGCAGTTCGGCCCCACTAGCCGCGTTTTCGGCTTCCCCTTCAAGTACGCCCACGCGCGAACCATATCGGTGGCCGGAATGCCTTCGGTAATGCAGACCACCAGATCGATTCCCGCGTCTGCCGCTTCCATGATCGCGTCAGCGGCGAACGGCGGCGGCACGAAAATCACGCTCGCGTTCGCGCCCGTGGATTTGACGCCCTGCGCGACTGTATCGAACACCGGCAGGTTCAAATGTTTTTGGCCGCCCTTGCCCGGCGTGACGCCGCCCACGACCTTCGTCCCATAGGCAATCGCCTGCTCCGCATGAAAGCTGCCTTCTTTGCCGGTGAATCCCTGCACCAGCAGCCGCGTGTGCTCGTTAACCAGTACGCTCATGCCGCGGCCGCCTTTACCACCTTCTCCGCAGCGTCGCGCATGCCGTTCGCGACAGTAAAATTCAGCCCCGAATCGATCAAAATCTTTTTCCCCAACTCGACGTTCGTGCCTTCCATGCGAACCACAATCGGATGCTTCACGCTCAGTTCGCGAGCCGCGGTTACCACGCCCGTGGCCAAAGTGTCGCAGCGCAGGATGCCGCCGAATATATTGATCAGCACCGCTTTAACGGCTTTGTCGGAGAGCAGAATGCGAAACGCGTTGCGAATCTGCTCCGCGTTCGCGCCGCCGCCGACGTCCAAAAAATTCGCCGGACTCCCGCCCGCGTATTTGATAATGTCCATGGTGGCCATCGCCAACCCCGCGCCGTTCACCATGCACGCCACGGTTCCGTCGAGCTTGATGTAATTCAGCCCGAAGCGCGAAGCCTCTACTTCCAGCGGATCTTCCTCATTAAGGTCGCGCAGCTCCACCAGATCCTTGTGCCGGAACAGAGCATTGTCATCCAGGTTGATCTTGGCATCCAACGCGTAAACCTTCGCGTCCTTCGTGGTGATGAACGGATTGATCTCCGCGAGCGAAGCGTCCAGCGCATCGTTCGCCTTCGCCAGATTCACCATTGCCTGCGCCGCCAGATTCGCCGCCGGTCCCGAAATCCCAATCCCGTACGCCAGCTTGCGAGCCTGAAACGGAACCAGCCCGATTCCCGGCTCAATCGTCTCTTTAAGAATCCGCTCCGGCGTCTTCGCGGCGACCTCTTCGATCTCCACGCCCCCATCGGCCGACGCCATGAACACGTTCTTTCCCGTCGCGCGATCGAGCACGATGCCGAGATAATACTCGTGCTCGATCGGCACCATCTCTTCAATGAGCAGCCGCTGCACCACGCGGCCTTCCGGCCCGGTCTGATGAGTGATCAGCGTCATGCCGAGCATCTTCCGCGCCACGTCGCGCGCCTCATCGACGCTCTTGACCACCTTCACGCCGCCGCCCTTGCCGCGTCCGCCCGCGTGAATCTGCGCCTTCACCACCACGCTTCCGCCGATGCTCTTCGCGCCCGCTTC
>JASHRP010000795.1 GCA_030037375.1 Bryobacteraceae bacterium
CGCGGCAGGTGGCGCGATCTGTATCAGCGTCTGCGCAGGCGCGAGCTGGATCGCCGCGACGAAATAGATCAGCGGCAGGGCGACGACGACCAACGCGACCCAACCTGCTCCGCCGAACGACTTCGGAAGAACGCGCGAACGATCGAGGATGCGATTGATTCTTTCCTCCACGTTGGCCTCCTTCGCCATCGGTATCGTGAACAGATGAGACCGCATGGTCACCTCACGTCGAAGCGGGTCACTTTGGTCGATATTGTGCCGTCAGCGGTGTTTCTGATGAGGACCTTGAGTTCGTAGCTCCCCGGCTTTAGGGAGAGGGGCACATCCCAGGTTGAGTTTGGAGTAGTGATCCCGTGGCGCAAGCCGAGTTTGACGCCGCCTCCGTCATCGGAGCTGACTTGGGCGATGGCTTCGCCTTGAGCCGCCGGGCCGAGCGCGATGCTGACGGTGACATTACGCTCGGGCGCGACGGTGACGGAGACACCTGCGTCGGTTTGGGCCTGCCGTTGCCTCAACTGAGACTCGGCTTCCTGCAAGCGCTGCATCGCTTGGGCTAACCGCAGTTGCTCCAAGTTCTTCTGCCGTTGCGATTCCACCGTCTCGCGTTGCTGTTGCAACTGCTGCATCTCGGCGGCTCGCAGGGCTTCTTGGAGCTCAGTCAATTGACGGTCCATCTCGATAATGTCCCTCTGCGGCGCCTCCGGCTGCGGGGCGGCTTGAGGTTGCGGTACTGCGGCAGGGACAGGAGGAGCCGCGGGCTCGGGCGCTTGCGCGACGAGGGTCGGAGCCTCGGGCGCCCGGGGTGCCTGCGGAGCTGGAATCGGAAGCAGCGTCTGCGCGGGCGCGAGCTCTGCTGCGGCGACAAAATAGATGACCGGCGCGGCGACGGCGACCAACGCGAGCCAGCCTCGGCGGCCGAGCGCCTTGGGAAGACGGCGAGCGCGATCCAGAATCCGATCGATTCGAGTTTCCAAGTTAGCCTCCTTTGCCATTTGCGCGGTCAATAAGCGGCCGCGAGAATCGTGAACGGTTCGAGCCATATCGAGCAGCGTCCGCGCGTACTGCTCGCGGTCAGGAACTATCGCCAAAGCAGCGTCGTCGCAGGCGAGCTCGGCCAGACGGGCGAGCTCGTGCTCAATCCACCATGCGAGCGGGTGAAACCACAGCGCACAGCGATTCAAACGGGCGATGAGCGAAACGAGGGAGTCGCGGCGGCGCACGTGCGATTGCTCATGCGCGATGACGGCATCGAGTTTCGCGGAGTCCCAATCGCGCCAAGCGGGCGGGAGCAGGATTTTCGAGCCGGCGGTCATGGGCACGGTGATCTCGCTCGATTGATAACGGCCAGGCGCGATGCGTTCGCTTCGGCGAACCAGCCGACGGGTGAAGATGAGGGCTCGCGTGAGCCGGAGAAGGAAGAAGAGAACGCCCGCGAAGTAGATGGCCATCGCGACAAGCGGCCAGATGAGCGGGCGAGTCGCCTGGCTTATTGAAATCGAGATTGAAGAGGCCGATGAGGAGGCGGCGAGCTCGACCGGGTGCAGGACTGGCAGCGGGAGCGAAGGCAGCAAACCTCCGAGGACGGTTTCGATCAGCATTCCGGCGGCGATCAAAGTCCAAACGGCGTGCCGCAACGAAGCGGATTTGACGCGCCAAAGAGCAAGCGCAGCGAAGGCTGCCAGGACGGTGGAGCGCTCAGTGATTTGAATTAGGTGCTCCATGGATTCACTCCTTTCGGTTGGCGATCTTGCGGGCGAGGCGCTGCAACTCGCGCTCGGTGAGGACTTCGTCGTCGACCATGCCGATGAGGAGCTGCTCTACGGAGCCTCCGCACAGGCGATCGATGATCTGGCGGACGGCTCCGGCGGCAACCTGCTGGGGCGCATCGATGCCACTATAAACATTGGTCCGCCCGTCGACGCGGCGGCGCAGGTAGCCCTTTTCTTCAAGGCGCGTCAGGACGGTTCGCGCGGTGGATTCCTTCATGGGATGGCGATCGGCCAGCGCGGCACGAACTTCTTCGCCGGTGGCGGAGCCGCGCTCCCACACCACCGACATCACCAGGTTTTCAAGCGCGCTAAGAGGTTTGCGATGCTTCTTCATGAGGTATCGCTATCAGTTGTAGCGCTACCGATTGTAGCGAAACACTGAGATTGTGTCAATCGGGGAGTTTGCATACAGCGGCTCACGGACGGGGCGGCTGTGTAGTGCCCTATAATCCCTATTTGGAGGTTATTGTTGAAACCGCGAATCCTTACAGCTATGTCCGCGCTCTGGTGCGTGTTCCTGGGCGCGTGCAGCCAGCTTCCTCATACTCAGGGTGAAAAATACTATCTTGTCGTTCCCAACACGAAGTCCCCTTACTTCCAGCAAGTGGATGCGGGGCTGAACCAGGCCGCCGGCGAACTGGGCGTGCACGTGGCGCTGATCGGGCCGGAATCCTACGACGCCGGGATGGAGAAGTCGGAGTTTGACCGGATCGCGGCGCTGAAGCCGGCCGGAATGCTGGTGTCGGTGGCTGACGAGAAGCTGCTGACTCCGAGCATCAATGCCGCGATCGATGCGGGCATTCCGGTGATTACCGTCGATTCCGACGCGGAGTCCAGCAAACGGCTGATGTTCGTCGGCACGAACAATTTCGAAGCGGGTCAGATGGGCGGGCGCGTGCTGGCGGACAAGTTGAAGAACGAGGGCAACGTCGCGGTGCTTTACACCCACGGTCAGCCCAACCTGGAAAAGCGCCTGGAGGGCTACCAGAGCATCATCGCGATGCATGGCGGGATGAAGCTGATCGAGGGGTCGGACTTGAAGGGCGATCCAACGGCTGCGTTCGATGACGCCGAAGGCATATTAAACAAGGGCACGCCGAAGGTGGACGCGTTCGTGGTGCTGGAAGGGCAAGCGGGTCCGCAGGTATCCGAGGTTCTGAAACGCGAGAACAAGAAGAAGGTGTTCATCGCGATGGATGCCCTGCCCGCGACTCTGGACGGGATCGATCAAGGATGGATCACGGCGAGCGTGGCGCAGAAGCCGTTCACAATGGGCTACACCGGCCTGAGGATGCTGGCGGATATGGTCCTGTATAAGTTGCCGTCGCTGACAGTGGATTTCGCGCACGACCCGAATTCGCGTCTGCCGCGCTTTATCGATACGGGAACCGGGATCGTGGATTCATCGAACCTGGCGGTGTACCGGGCAGCGGCAAAATAGTTTAGTGGTCGCGATCCGTGACCATTCCGGTCACGGCCAGCAGAGCGCGCTGATAGGCGGAAGGCGGGAAGTCGCGCATGATCGCGCGGGCCTTTTCGGTGAACGCCTCGGCCCGCTGCTGGGCGCGTTCGATTCCGCCGTGGCGGCGCAGGATTTGCAAAATCTTGCCGAAAGGCACCTGATCGTAATTGCCGTCGGCGAGAACTGTCTCCACCAGCTTGCGTTCCTCCGGGTTGGCGAATTCGAGCGCGTAGATTAGCGGCAGGGTCACCTTGCCTTCGCGCAGGTCGTTGCCGACCGGTTTGCCGAGGATCTTTTCGCGTGACGTGAAATCCAAGACATCGTCGATGAGCTGAAACGCGATTCCCAAATTCCACGCGTAGTCGGCGAGCTGGTTTTCTTCATTCTCCGGGGCGCCTTGCGCCGCGGCTCCGAGACGCGCGCAGGCGGAGAAGAGGCTCGCGGTTTTGCGATCGATCAGTTCCATGTAATCGGCTTCGCTGACGCCGATCTTTCCGATGCGTTCCAGTTGCAGAAGCTCGCCCTCAACCATCATCTGCGTGAGGTTGATGAGGGTGTCGAGAATCGGGAAGCTGCGCTCGCGCAGTGCCACCTGGAAGGCTTGCATGTAGAGCCAATCCCCGGCAAGGACGGAGGTGTGATTCCCCCAGACAACGTTGATGGACGGCCGGCCGCGGCGGGTCTTGGCCATGTCGATGACGTCGTCATGCACGAGCGTCGCGGTGTGGATCATCTCGACCACGGCCGCCATGCGAACCAGGCCGGGGTTGGATTCCCCGAACAGCCGTCCGCAAAGCAGAACCAGGATCGGGCGCAAGCGCTTTCCGCCGCCGGATTGCAGATACTGTCCGATGTAAGTTACGGCATCGACCGAGGAGACCGATTCGAGGCCGATCTCGCGTTCGACTTGTTCAAGCTCGACGCGAACTAAATCAAAAATCTCGACCGCTGTGAGGGTTTGGCCGATCTTTCCGAATGCCATGAATTTCTCTTGAGTGTAACAGGGTGAGCTGGGTATCTCGGCTAATGGCCGGATTGTCCGGTCAGGCTCAAGAAGTTGGCGGTGGTAGCCGCCGCGACTGATTCGAGTGTTTCACCGCGCAGGGCGGCAACTTTTCGGGCGGTCTCGACGACGAACGCGGGTTCGTTGCGCTTCCCGCGCTTCGGCACTGGCGCGAGATAAGGCGCGTCGGTTTCGACGAGCATGCGATTGGAGGGGACCATTTTGACGGCGCCCTGAAGCTCGAGCGATTTGGGGAACGTGACGATGCCGCCGAAGCTCAGATAGAAACCGAGCGAGAGGCAATGCTCGGCTTGGGAGGGTCCGCCGGAGAAGCAGTGCATTATGCCCGGAAGACCAGTGGGCGACCAGTGCTGCTCAATCAGCGCGAGAGTGTCGGCCCAGGCTTCGCGAGTATGAATCACGATGGGTTTGCGCGCGTCCGCGGCGACGCGCATCTGCTCGACGAAGACATCGCGTTGGACTTCGCGCGGCGAAAAATCGTAATGATAGTCGAGGCCGATTTCGCCCAGCGCGAGCACCTTCGGATGCTT
>JASHRP010000796.1 GCA_030037375.1 Bryobacteraceae bacterium
ACCGGTCCAGAGGTGGATGGGATCGCCATCCCTTCCGCTGCCCGTGACCAGTACGTCGGTCGGCTTCACTCCATAAACCTTCCATTCCAGATTCGAATTGGAGACATCTTCGGGCGCAAACGGATGCTCCGCGCCAGTCGAGTTCTTCCACTCTTCTTTGAGCACCAGGACAGGACGCGGCGCGATTCCCTTCCCGCCGCCCTTCCCTCTTCCGCCGCCTTTACCCTGGCCGCCGCCCGGCGCCGGTTCCTGCGCCATCGAACTGAATACAGCGGCGCTCAATGCGACGCCCAAGATCGCCAAGAACTTCAAGCTGTGTTTGCGCACGGTTGCCTCCTGAATGGCTCAAGGCAGTATATCACTCTGGATAATAGCCTTCGCGCGCGCGGACCTTGCTGCCTCTCGCCCCTCGAATCTGCACCGTGATGGGACGCCAGGTATGATCGTCGGCCGGGGCGGGCTGGAATACCAGCAGATAGCCATGCGCAAGATCTTCCGATACTTTCTCGAAAACCGCTTCGATTTCAGTTGAGTCCTTGATCGCGAAGGACTCGCCGCCGGTGGCCTTGGACAGATCCGACAGTTGCTTGAGATAAGCCGGACTGGTTAGCGCTTCGCCTTCGGCGATTGTGTGAACGGGCACGCCGGTGGCCTTAACGCGGAGAATCGCGGTGTCGGTGGTCAGAGTGCTCGAATTATCATTTCCGTCCGTGAACACCACGATGACTTTCTTGCCCGGCCGGCCCGATAAATCTCGAGCCACGCGAGCCAGCGCGTCGTAAAGAGCCGTCTCGCCCAGGGCTTTCGTGCTGAGAACTGCTCGCTTTGCCTGATCCATATCGGTGGTGAACGGCTGAAGCTCCGTCACCGATCGATTGAAGCTGTACACAGCAACGGAGTCGATTGGACGAAGATCGCCGATCAGCTTGAGCGCCGCGTTCTTCAGCGCCGGCAGGGCCAGGCTCATGCTGCCGGTGGTATCGAGCAGCAACGCGACCGATACCGGCGTGGAGTGCGATTCGAACGCAACCAGAGCTTGCGGTTGCTGTTGATCTATCAACGTGAACTGATCCGCGGCGAGATCGTCGATATATCGTCCGCGCGAATCGGTCACCGTCGCGTAAGTTTCCACCAGACGGCCGTTGGCGTGGAAAACCACCTCGGCCGATTCGAGCTGAGAAGCGGCGCTCGCGACAAGAGGGCCGGCTTTCGCGGCCTGCCCTTGCGATGGCCCAGCCTTCGCCTGGAGAACGATGGGCGGAACGCTTCTTCCGCCATCGGCAAATCCTCGCGCGACCTCCTCGAAATTGACGAAACCGCCTTGAACGAAAGATCCCGGCGGCGCGCTCGAACCGACCAGCGTCGCGGGAGCGAACGTGAAGGGACGTTTGTCCGAAGCATCCGCCGGAACGAACTGGTGACGGCTGAGCAGTTGCGGGTCCTCACTGACCAGCAACGCGTCAGGGCTTACGGAAGCGGCGTAAACAAAACCGCTCAGCGCGGCGACGGCCTTGGCGGGATCGGGCGCGGCATTCGGGTCCACGCTCGGGACGCCCTGTAATTCAAGCACGCGTCGAAACGCGGCGGTCTTTTCCGGCGTGAGACGCAGCAGATTGGAGGCCACGGCCTGCGTCAAGTTCCCCTCTCCCGCGATCTCGCGCAGCACCGCCAGCGCTTCCGCGGCTGAATCGTCTTTCAGTAGCCCATCGCAAGCGCGGCGAAACGCCCGTGCGCTCGCGGCTCCGTCGAGCGATCCGGCGGCGACGCCACGCGCGATCAGTTCAACCATCGAATACCATTCGCCCAGCAGAATGTTTTGGCGCGCCGCGGCTTGCTTGCTTAAGCCGGCCTCGAACGCAGCCAGCGACGTGAACTCGCCCGAGCCGAACGAAGGGAGCTTTTCGAAGTAAGGGAACAGGCTCTTCCACGCGGAATAATGCTCGGCCAGCAGCGCCACCGATGCGGCATCCAGGTTCGAACCTCCCGCCACCGAGGCCCGGCGCTGATCGAGCGAGGAAATTGGAACCAGCGCTTCCAACCCCTTCAGCGTGAGCAGGGCTTCGTCATCCGCGGCATTGGTCTTGATCCACGCGGCCCGCCCGCCGGGGAAACGAATGTTGCCATCGGCATCCAAAGGCAGCTTGCTGAACAGATCCGTGCGCCAGCCAACGAACTGCCGCGCGATGCCGTACCGGAATTCGTCCGAATCGCGATACCAGGCGTAGAAACGCTCGGCGCGCGCGTCGGTTTTGGTGAAGTACCGCTGATGGGTCTCATCGGCATTCCAAACCGCGTAATAGAACGCCGCAAGACGCCCCTCGTTCTTCTGGATCAGGGCACGGAAGAAGGCGGCCGGGTCGCGGGGATTCGCGCCCACAAGCTTCCTCCACACCGGCTCCGCATCGGGGCCTCCTGGCACTGCGACGCCGGTCTTGTTCAACGCGAAGGATTCGCCGTAGCGCGAAAGAACATCGGAGTCCAGCAGCACCAGATTGCGCAAACCCACCGCGCGGATCATCGTGGACGCGGCATCCGGGCTCATCGCGCCCAATCCCGCGTACGTTTTCGCGACGCGAACATCCAGAGTGAACGCGGCCGCGATTCCGCCGGCAATCGAAGGAAGGTCCTTCAGGATGCTGCTCCAGTCATTGCCTCCAACTACCCGGGCGTTTTCGGACGGAACTTCAAATTGGAAGCTCTTTCCGGATTCGAGCGCCGACTGCATGTCAATCTCATCGATCCCGAAAGCCGCTGGAATGCGCTGGCGGGGACCATCGGCGGGCTGATCGCCCGGCTGCACCAGGAACGATCCATCCTTCGGGATGAGCCTCCACCCCATCAGCTCCAGCACGCGTTCGGTATTCTTCCGCCGTGCGTCCGTGGCGAGCGAGAGAGTGATCTTTGTACTGTCGCCATTGCGCTCGCCCAGAGGAAGCAGCTCCGAGACCGTCGCCATGTATGCGCGAATGACATCGAGATACTGAGGGATGCCCCGGGACGTTCCGACGGTCATCTCACGCGCCAGCGCGCCGCAATAATCGGCGAAGAAGTGATCGTAGGAGGATGAATCTTTCAGGCCGGCCAAAGCCGCAAGCGCTTTGCGGCCGCCTGGTACCCACGCCTCGCCGGGAACGCCCGTACTCGGGAGTTCCATTGTTCCGACCAATGCCTCCGGCGCGGGCGGCACAAGCGGCGACGGCGTGCCGTCGGCGATGCTTTTGTCGAGCTTGGCGATGAGATCGCGAATAATCTCCGCGTTAGGAGCGCGCGGCGGGAGCTCCGCGAGATAGTTCTTAAGATGCTCGCTCGCCCCCGCGTGATCGTTCTTGCCGTCCAAACACAACGCCAGAACGTATTCGGCCGCGGGAAGCTTATGCAGCTTGGCGTCCATCCGGATCGTGTCATTGGCGCTGGCGATCGCGCCGTCCACGTTTTTAAGCTGGAAGCGGGCGATCGCCTGGATCAAACGTGC
Organism: Bryobacteraceae bacterium; assembly: GCA_030037375.1. Taxonomy (GTDB): domain Bacteria; phylum Acidobacteriota; class Terriglobia; order Bryobacterales; family Bryobacteraceae; genus Palsa-187. Next base: position 3,473 of record JASHRP010000796.1, read on the forward strand.
TTCGGCGTAGCGCCCCGCGGAGTCTCGCGCAATCAGATCGGAGGTGGTTTGTTCCGCGCCCTGCCAGTCCTTGACCTCGATGCTCATGCGCGCCAGCGGCACGTACGCGCCGAGCAGCTTGGGATCGATCTCGATCGCCTTACGGTACGCCTTCCACGCGTCGCTGGGCTTGTTTTCATGCTCCAGAACGACCGCAAGCGCGTTCCAGCCCTGGGCGAAGTTGGGCGCCGCTTTTACCGCAATCGCGAGCTGCCGTTCCCCTTCCGCAAGCCGGTTCGCCGATATGGCCTTCTGCGCGCGGCTCCAGCCCACTTGCGCGGCATAGGGCACTTTGACGTTGTCCGAAAGAACTTCGATAGACGAGTTCGATCCGTTCTGCGTCAGGATCAGGGGCGGCAAATGCGGATCGCTGAAGGCATTCAGATTGGGGATTTCATAATTGGTCGAGGTATAACCCTTGAGGACGCCTTTGATGGTGCAGCGATTGATAGAGGTCGGATCGACATCCATCTTCCAGGTGAACCGGCCCAGTTTGTCGGTGATGGCGACGTTGCCAGGCGCGAATCCATCCGAGCAGCCGCGCTCAATGATCACCGATTTGGGCGGAGGCGTTCCATCCTCCATCTGTACCTTTCCGTACACGATGACCTGGTTCCAGCCGCCGAGCGGCTGAAGAATGTCTTGAGCGAAGGCGAGACTTGTTGTGGCGAGGAGCGCGAACGCCAGAGGTCCAGAAGGCGTCATGAGAATGGGAATAACCTCCGACAGTGCCTTTAGGGCAGTATACAACGACGCTCAAAATGATCCTTCGGCTGGGATAAGCGTTTCCCTTATGGCCGGCCGCCGCGACGGCCCGCCAGCAGGCTAAACGCCCGCCTTCCTGCTACGCTTGATGTTTCAACCAAATGGTGGATAAGAAGCTTCAGCTCATTCCGCTGGGCGGTTTGGGCGAGTTCGGCATGAACTCGATGGCCATCCGCTACGGTGACGACATCATCGTGGTGGATGCCGGGATGATGTTCCCGGACACCGAACTTATGGGCGTGGACATTGTCACGCCCGACTTTACATACCTGGAACAGAATGCCGAGCACGTCCGTGGGCTGATTCTGACCCACGGTCATGAGGATCATATCGGAGGCGTGCCTTTCCTGCTGGCGCAGCTCACAATTCCGGTCTACGGCACGGCTTTCACTCTGGCACTGGTGGAACGGCGCTTGGAAGAGCATGAAATGGTCGATGAGGCGAAGCTGAACCCAGTCAAGCCGGGCGACCGGCTGGAGCTGGGTCCGTTTTCGATCGAGTTCATCCACGTTACGCACTCCATCGTGAGCTCCGTCGCGCTGGCGATCACCACGCCTGCGGGCGTGATCATCCATACCGGCGATTTCAAAGTCGACCCCACGCCCACCGACAACAACCTCTTCGACCTGCACACGCTCGCCGAATACGGCAAGCGTGGCGTACTGCTCCTGCTCTCCGATTCGACTAACGTCGACCGTCCCGGCTACACCGAAAGCGAACGCGCGGTGAACCCGCGCTTGGAAGACCTATTCGTGCGTGCGCCGCGGCGGTTAGTGATCTCCTGCTTCAGCTCCTCCATTCATCGCTTGCAGCAGATTCTGGATCTTGCGGCGGAACACGGGCGGAAGGTCGTCTTTTTCGGGCGCAGCATGCTGAACACTACCGAGATCGCGCACGATCTCGGCCTGCTGACGATTCCCAACGGCGTGCTGCTGCGTCCGCAAGACGCGATGCAGATGGCTCCCAGCAAGGTTGTCGCGATCGTTTCCGGAACGCAAGGCGAGCCGATGTCGGCTCTATCGCGCGTGGCCGTCGACAATCACAAGCATCTGTCGATTGAGGCGGGTGATATCGTCGCGCTCAGCGCCCGCATCATCCCCGGCAACGAAAAAGCTATTTACCGCATGATCAACCACATGTCCCGCCGCGGCGCGGACGTGATCTACGGGACCATGAATCCTCCGATTCACGTATCGGGACACGGCAGCGCGGAGGAACTTCGCTTGGTCTTGAATCTGGTGCGGCCCAAGTATTTCGTTCCGGTTCACGGCGAGTACCGCCAGATGGCCAAGCACGCGCAGCTCGCGCAGCATCTGAGCCATGCGGGTTTGGAACAGACCTTCATTCTCGAGTCCGGCGAAACGCTGGAGATCGATGGCGCGGGCGCTCGAAAAGGCGAGCCGGTCCCGGTCGGGCGCGTCTGCATCGACTCAGGAACGCTGGACGAAGTGGTGGAGGATATCGTCATCCGCGACCGGCGGCACTTGTCGGAAGACGGCTTCGTGCTGCCAATTATCGCGATCAATAAAGCCACCGGCCGGAGTGAAGGGCTTCCCGAGATCGTGAGCCGCGGTTTCATGTCGCTCGAGGATAGCTCTGAGGTGTTGCAAGGCGCGCGTCAGGTAGTGATGAAGACCCTCGACAGCTCCACCGTGGAAGAACGTGGCGATTGGGGCGTGATTCAGGAAAAGATCCGCGCGGATTTGAAGCGGTATCTGACCAAGCAGACCTCAAGAAGGCCGTTGATCATGCCGGTGATTTTAGAGGTGTGAGCGCACTAATACTGGGCACACTGTCGAGTGGCCTTGACGAGCACGTCGACGATCACGTCATCCCCAGATCGCGAGACGGACTTCTCCGCGGGAAACGTCCGGCTCGGGGACTCGCACGCTGGCTCGCGAAGGAGCACAAACCGATATCGGACCTCATAGTGCCCGCGATCAAGATGAGGCAAAGTCCAGGTGTCGAGGTTCTTCGCCGCCGGTTTTTCGAGCACGGACTCCTTCTCGCGTTGCTCCGAAACATTCGATTGGTGTGAAACCAATCGCCGTTCCGAACCAGTGACCACGTATGTGAACTCGCCCTCGATGCTGGCCAGTGCGGCGATCCGCGGATAGCGGAAGTCCTCAACCTTCACCACGATCTTCGGCTCACCCGATTGAGGATACGATCGGAGACAGAACGCGAGAAGGCACCAAAGAACCCTCACCGCTCCACTATACTCCCGGCTACACCAAGAGAACCTGGGCGCCATAAGCAGACAGTCTACTGTCGCTGGTGACGAGTCTGAGCGATTCAACCTGCGCTTGCGCGACCAATATGCGGTCGAATGGGTCGGAATGATAAGGGAACAAAGCGCCGGCAGCTAATGCGTGGCGGATCGAGATGGAAAGGGTCCGGAACCTATTGTGCAGCAGCTGCGCTTGTAAGTCGCCTCGGAATTCGAGCTTCCCGCTGGCCGTTTTGATAGCGATCTCCCAAGCGCTGGCGGCACTCACATAAACAGCATCACCTGAGTCGATCGCCTTCCGCGCGGACTGTGGCAGCCTGCTACTTCCTGCGAGCCACCACAGGAGTACGTGGGTGTCGAGCAGGAGGTTCAACGGTTCCGGCATTGAATAGCTCCTCAATCTCCTTGTCCAATTCATCGAAACCAGGCTTGATCTTGATCAAGCCCCGCATACTCCCCGGCCGCCTCGGGGTCACGGCTGTTTCGTATTTCACCAGCCG
>JASHRP010000797.1 GCA_030037375.1 Bryobacteraceae bacterium
GGTACTGTCGCGGCCGGTTTCCGACAATTATTTCGCGGTGATGGGGATTCGGCCCGCGCTGGGCCGGCTGCCGAGGGCGGGCGAGGATATCGGCGAGAGGCCGGCGGCGATGATGAGCTATGCGTGCTGGAAGCGGCTGGGAGCCGATCCCAACATCGTGGGGAAGACATTGTTCGGGCAGACGATCGTCGGCGTGACGCCGGAAAGTTTCACGGGAGGGTTCTTTGGGCTGAACGGCGATCTTTTCGTTTCGATGACCGACCGGCGGGAGCGGGAGCAGAGGGATGCGCGGCGCCTGATGCTGCTGGCTCGGTTGAAGCCCGGAGTGACGCGGGCGCAGGCGCAGGCGGAAATGAGCGCGCTCGCCGGCCAGCTCGCCTCTGCGTACCCGGAGGCAGATAAGGGACGCTCGGTCATGGTGAGACGGGCGACGCTGATTCCGCCGGACGGGATCGCGACGGCGGAGCTGGCTCTGGGAATTCTTGGCGCTGTGGCGCTGCTGGTGCTGTTGATCGCGTGCGCAAATGTGGCGAACTTGCTGCTGGCACTCGCGGTAGGCCGAAGGCAGGAGGCAGCGATCAAGTTGGCGTTGGGCGCGCAACGCGGAAGATTGGTCCGCGAGTTTCTGCGGGAAAGCGCGCTGCTGTGCGCGATGAGCGCGGGGATTGGTTATGCAATCGCGTGGATGGTGGCCGAGCGGGTTTCCGAATTGAAGCTCGACTTCGGAATCCTGGGCACGTTCGCGTTCGGCATCAACTTGCATTTGGACGCGACGGTGATCGGGTTCACCATGCTGCTGACCGCGATTGCGATCGCCGCCACGGGCCTCGCTCCGGCGCTGTACGCTTCGTCGCCAGGGCTGGCGCAGATTATGAGCGGCGAGATCGTGGTGGGCGGGCATCGCAAGAATGTGCGCCGCAATGTGCTCGTGATCGCGCAGGTGGCAATCTGCACGCTGGTGCTGGTAGGGATGGGATTGTGCCAGCGCAACCTATACAACTTGCGGCACGTGGATACCGGGTTTACGGCCCGGAATTTGGTGGCCGTGCAGGTGTATCCTTCGAGCCAAGGAATTAAGGAGGCTCAGATGCCGGCGCTATACAGCCGCTTGCGCGAAGCAACGGCGGCGATACCGGGAGTTGAGGCGGTATCGCTGGCGGCGGAATTGCCGTTGTCGATCGGGTTCGAATCGGCGATGGTGCAGGTCGCGGGGCGCGAGAAGATCAGGGTCGACCGCAACACCGTCGACGCCGATTACTTCTCCACTTTCGGAATCCCCGTGCTGGAAGGCCGCGGGTTCGACGCAGGCGATCGCGAGGGCGGCCCGAACGTCGTGGTGGTGAATCGCAAGATGGCGGAAATGTTTTGGCCAGGGCAGGACGCGGTGGGGCAGACGTTCAGCGTGGAAGAAAATCAGTCGCCGGGCCACCTGACGTTTCAAGCGATTGTGGCCGGTGTGGTCCGGAACGGCAAGTACGAGGATTTCGATGAGGCCGATAAGGCGGTGTTTTACGATCCCCTAAGCCAGCATGTGCGGACCGGGTTCAGCATTGTGGCTCGGACGAAAGGCGATCCGCGGGAGTGGGTTCAGCCGCTGGCGAAGGTGGTGCGATATGCCGGATTGACAATGGTGTTCGATCCGCAGACGTTCGAAGGCTGGACCAGTTTCACGCTAATTCAACAGCGGATCTCGGCCCAGATCGTGGAGGGACTTAGCGCGATGGGATTGTTGCTGGCCGTGATCGGTCTAGCCGGAGCGATTTCGTACTCCGTCAGCGAGCGCAGAAAAGAACTGGGCATTCGAGTTGCGCTGGGAGCGGGGCGTGCACAACTGACGCGGATGATTCTGCGCCAGACGCTGATCGTCGCAGGCGCCGGAATCTTGATCGGAGCATTGCTGGGAATCGCCGCGACGGCGCTGCTGCGGTCGAAATTCTTCGGAATCGGCGTGGTCGAATGGACCGTGCTGATCCCGGTTGGCGCGGGCATGCTAGGCGTCGCAATATGCGTTGCGTATTTTTCGGCGCGCCCGTGGCTTGCGGTGAATCCGATGGAGGCTGTGCGGCACGCATAGCGCGCCCGTTATTGGCAGCGGGACCGGGCCCGGTACTTGTTATGGCAGTTCGCGCACGCCGTGTTCAGAACATCGGAAGCCTGGATCATATTGTCCATATTCTTGGTCTGGGCCGCCTTGTAAGCGACGACTCCCGCGTCGCGAAGCTGCTGCACGAATTTGGTCCAATCCGCGTTCGCTAGCGGTACGTCCCGCCCGTTGCTGCACTTGCGTCCGGGCGTCATCAGCAGATCCGCCGCTTCGGTCAAAATTAGCGCGCTATTCTCCACCGCTTCCCAGTTCCCGAACACGCCGGTCAGCGGGTCGCTCGAGGTGGATGGTTCGGAGATCTTCTTGATCTGGGCAGGATCCACTCGCTGCGTTGCGAAGACCACATTCGAATGCGGAAAAAAGAGACCTCGCATGAGCTGATTGAGATTCGCCACGGGCGGCGTCGGCGGTGATGAGGACTGCGGTGCTTGCGCGGTCAAAGCCACCGCGAAAATGAACGCCGCGACGGCTCCAGGTAACCCTCTTTTCTTCATTCGTCGCCTCCCTCACGTGACGTATCTGATCAGGATACACCGGCATGACAGATAATGAACCCATGTCACTCAAACCAACTGTAGCCGTCCTTGCGCTTGCCGCGGCCGCGTTCGGCCAAGCGCCGTCGACAGCGCCCGCCAACGTTCCCTACGGCGTTTCCATTAACGCCGATGCCGCGAAGAAGCTCGCAGCCGCGGCGATTGCCGAAGCTCGCAAGAATAATTGGGCGATGGCGGTGGCTGTCGTCGATACCGGCGGCTATCTCGTATATTTCGAACGAATGCCGGATACCCAGTTAGGCAGCGTGGAGATCTCCATGGACAAAGCGAAATCAGCGGCGCTATTCCGCAGGCCCACAAAGTCGTTTCAAGACACGCTGGCCGCGGGAGGAGAAGGGCTGCGCATGCTTGGACTCGCAGGGGCCGTGCCGGTAGCAGGCGGCATCCCGATTATCGTAGGTGGCAAGGTGATCGGCGCGGTGGGCGCATCCGGCGGCAGCAGTGACCAGGACGCGCACACGGCGCAGGCCGG
>JASHRP010000798.1 GCA_030037375.1 Bryobacteraceae bacterium
TTTTGCCTGCGTAAGGGTTATAAATTAATACTGGCTGGCGATACAGTTCGATCCATTCATCATAGCGCGCGTGCCCACCTCAATCGATAAAATCGAGCACCTCCGCGAGCAGTTGCGCCACCACGAGTATCTGTATCACGTGCTCGACGCGCCCGAAATCAGCGACGCCGAGTACGACGCCATGTTCCGCGAGTTGAAGGACCTCGAGGCCGCGCACCCGGAGTTAATCACTCCCGATTCGCCCACCCAGCGCGTGGGAGCAAGACCGCGCGAGGGTTTCGTCAAGGTACGGCATTCCAGCCCCATGCTCAGCCTCGACAACGCCTTCGGCGAAGAGGAGCTCAGGGATTTCGACCGGCGCGTGAGAAATCTTTTGGGCAATGAGGAGTACGCCTATGTAGCCGAGCTCAAGCTGGACGGTCTCTCCATGGCCGTCCAGTATCGCGCTGGAAACGTAGCTCTTGCATTGACGCGCGGCGATGGGGAAACGGGGGAAGATGTGACCGAGAACGCTCGTACCATCCGCTCAATACCTCTGCGCATCCCCAAGCGTTCGGGCCACTGGGAAGTCCGCGGCGAAGTCGTCTTGAATAAGAAAGCGTTTGCGGCGCTTAACGCGGAATGCGAAGCAGCGAATCAGAAACGCTTCGCGAATCCGCGCAACGCGGCGGCCGGAGCTTTGCGCGTTCTCGATCCCGCGATCACGGCGTCGAGAAACCTCGAATACTTCACGTATTTCCTCTTCGAGAACGGCGGGTTCGCGTGCCCAACCCAGCATGAGGCGCTGGAGAATCTGAAGGAACTCGGCTTCAAAGTCGGCACGCATTGGAAGCGATGCCGGAACATCGACGAACTGGTGCACTTCTGCGACGAATGGGAAACCAAGCGCGAGTCCCTTCCCTTCGAAATCGATGGAGTGGTGGCGAAGGTCGATTCCGTCGCGCAGCAACAGCGTCTGGGCTGGACCGCGAAGGCTCCGCGCTGGGCCATCGCGTACAAGTTCCAGCCCAGGCAAGCTGAGACCGTGGTTGAAGATATTTCTGTCAACGTCGGCCGGACCGGCGTGCTCACTCCGGGAGCGGTGCTGCGGCCAGTGAATATCGGCGGCGTCACCGTTTCGCTTTCGACACTGCACAACGAGGATGAAATTGAACGATTGGGCGTGCAGATCGGTGACACCGTTCTGGTCCAGCGTGCGGGTGACGTCATCCCGCAGGTGGTTCGCGTGGTCCGTAAGGGCGAGCATCGGCGGCCTTTCCATATGCCGAAGCACTGCCCGGTGTGCGGCGGCGAGACCGTCCGGGCCGAGGGTGAAGCCGCCACGCGCTGCATTAACACCAACTGTCCCGCGCGGCTGCGCGAATCGATTCTGCACTTTGCCGCGCGCGGGGTAATGGACATCGACGGACTGGGAGAGGCGTTGGTCGATCAGCTCGTGAATCAGCGCCTGGTGCGCAATATCGCCGATTTGTACCGGCTGACCGCGGAACAGCTCCAAGGCTTGGAACGAATGGGCAAGAAGAGCGCAGCGAAGCTGCGCGAGCATATCGAGCAATCGCGAAAGCAGCCGCTCCCGCGCGTTCTCAACGGCCTGGGCATTCCTTTCGTCGGAGAGCGCACAGCGCAATTCTTAGCCGAGGCGTTCGGCGACTTGGATGCGATCATGGCGTCGAGCGAGGACGAATTACAGCGCGCCGAAGAGGTCGGACCGAAGGTAGCTCGCAGCATTCGCAAATTTTTTCACGAGCAGCGAAACCGCGAGCTGGTGGAACGTCTGCGCGAGGAGCATCTGCAATTCATCTACGCTGCCCCGAAGCGCACCGGCGGACCTTTGGCCGGGCTGACCTTCGTGATCACCGGCACGCTGCCGTCGATGAAGCGCGAAGAAGCGAAGGAACGGATCGAAGCCGCGGGCGGCAAAGTCGCGGGATCGGTGAGTCGCAAAACCGATTATCTGCTGGCAGGCGAGGACGCTGGATCGAAGCTGGCGAAAGCCCAGGAACTGGAAGTAAAGATCATCGACGAAGACGCGCTGGTTCGCATGCTCGAAGGAACCGCCTGAAGCATGAAGCATCTGCGCGACCTTCTGGTCTCCTGGGGTCCGGCGGGTCTATTTGTCGTGTCGTTAATCGAGAACGCGGGCCCTCCTTCTCCCGGAGGAACCGACATCGTTCTGCTGATCCTGGCCGCAGCGCGTCCCGCGCAAGCGATGCTGTGCGCCGCGGTCGCGCTCGTCGCCGCGCTGATCGGAAGCGCCGTGTTCTTCGAGATCATGCACCGGGGCGGCGAAAAGGTGCTGAACAAGTACGCGTCGAGGGAGAAGAACGCCCGGCTCCATCATTGGGCGGAGCGCTACGGACTGGCGACAGTGTTCATCTGCGCGCTGGTTCCGCTTCCGGGATTGCCGTACAAATTCTTCGCTGCATGCGCCAGCGCCATGGGCGTGACCCGCACGCGATTCCTAACGACGATCGCGGTGGCGCGGACGCCGCGTTTTTTTGCTCTCGCCTATCTGGGATCGAGAGTCGGCCAGGATTCAGGGGCATGGCTGAAAGAACACTTCTGGTACCTGGTCGCGCTGGCCGCCTTGCTCGGCGTCACGCTCTTGATTTGGGCCCGATTAACGGAGCGTCGGGAGGTGGAAGGCCGAGGGTAGGGTTTTTCGGCATGCAAGCACTACAATAGAGGTGGATTGACTCAACTCATCGACACCTTCGGACGCGGCCACGACAATCTCCGCATCAGCGTTACCGACCGCTGCAATATCCGCTGTTTCTATTGCATGCCGGAGGAAAACGTAAAGTTCGAGCCGCGCGAGCACGTCCTGAGCTTCGAGGAGATCGAGCGTTTCGTGCGGATTGCCGCTGGCCTTGGCGTGCGCAAGATCCGCATCACCGGCGGCGAGCCTCTGGTGCGCAAAGACCTGCCGACGCTGATCCGCAAACTGTCCGCCGTACCGGGCATCGAGGATCTTGCCCTGACCACCAACGCAGTGCTGCTGGCCGCGCATGCTCAGGAGCTATACGACGCGGGCCTGCGGCGCATCAACATTCATCTGGATACGCTCGATCGCGCACGCTTCAAGAAGATCACGCGCCGCGATGAGCTTCACCGCGTGCTCGAAGGCATCGAAGCCTGCCGCCGTATCGGTTACGGCCCGATCAAGATCAACGCCGTGGCGGTGAAGAATCTGGTCGAGCCGGACATCGTGCCGCTGGCGCGTTTCGGGCGCGAACACGGAATCGAAATCCGCTATATCGAATTCATGCCTTTGGACGCACAAGGCTTGTGGCTACGCGATAAGGTGCTCTCGGCCGATGAGATGATCGCCATGCTTAGCCGGGAAATCGGTCCGCTCGAGGAGATCCCCGACCGCGACCCGCGCGCCCCAGCCACCGAATACCGCTTCACCGACGGGATCGGGAGCGTTGGGTTCATCGCTTCCGTGACCCGGCCGTTCTGTCTCAACTGCAATCGCCTTCGCCTCACCGCCGACGGCAAAGTCCGCTATTGCCTGTTTGCGATCGAGGAAACCGACGTGCACGGGTTGCTCCGTGGCGGCGCGCCGGACGAAGCGGTCGCCGATGCCATCCGGAGTTGCGTGGGCGGAAAATGGATCGGCCACCAGATCAATTCGCAGCAATTTGTTCCCCCGCCCCGGCCGATGTACTCGATCGGCGGCTAGTGACTCGGCTCCTTCGCGGCGTTTAGCAACTTCGGCTGCTACGCTGAAAGCTCATGCTCCGCAAGCGCTTCGAATGGAAGATCCGCGACGCTTCACTCGTGCTCGGCGACCGCACCTTGATTGCCGGCGTATTGAACGTTACGCCCGATTCGTTCTCGGACGGCGGCCAGTACCTCGATCCGGATCGCTCCTTCGCGCGAGCGGTGGAACTGGAGGAAGAGGGCGCGGACATCATTGACATCGGCGCTGAGTCGACCCGGCCCGGAGCTACGCGGATCTCCGAAGCGGAGGAACTGCGGAGGCTTGTTCCGGTGCTAAAGCGGTTGAAAGGCAAGGTCGGCGCATTCATCTCGGTCGACACTTACAAAGCCGCGGTCGCGGAGAAGGCTCTCGAACTCGGCGCTTCTATCGTCAATGACCCGAGCGGTTTGACGTTCGATCCAGAATTGGCTCGCGCGGCTACGCACGGCGGAGCGGGACTCATTTTGAACCACATGCGCGGAACGCCCGAG
>JASHRP010000799.1 GCA_030037375.1 Bryobacteraceae bacterium
AAAGGCGGCGGCTCCGACCCCGTGTACGCGTTTCTTTCGAGATTGGGGCAGGTCTCCGGAACGAGAGAGGAGCGGAAAGCGATCCTGGCGGCCATTCGCGACGGCAAGTACTCCGGCCTTAGCGGGCTTTCTCAGTCGGAACGGGTATTGGCACTCGAGGCCGCGCGCGATCTCGATGCGACGCTGGGCGATATTCCAGATTCCAGCTTCGACGCGGATTGGCGCTATCTCTGCGAAGAGATGTCTCGCGATTTAAGTCAGGGGCCTGAGCGGACTTTGACTATGCTCGATGAAGTCCGAAGGTCGATGCTCGCCGCCGGCGGCGCGAGGATGTTTGTGATTGGATCCGCGGGCACCGTGGCGTCACTCGGACCGCAAATCCGGGACTTGGCTGCCGGTCTCGAAAACGCACCATTCAAGAAAGCTTCATATCGTGCGGAAAGACGAATCGATGCGCGTTTGAAGGCGCGCGAGTCCGGCGCGGGAACACCGGGATTCGTAGGTTTGCTCAATCCGAACTCGCAAGGCGGCGTCTTTATCAACTCTGCTCCGCTTACCAGTTATTTCGATACGGATCGAAGCAAGCTGCTCGATTATCTGGCGGTGAATCTTTACGGTGGTGGTGGCGCCCACAGCGTGTTCATGAAGACGATTGGCGCGGGGTTGGCATACAGCAACGGGATCAGCGTCTCCCTCAACTCGGGAAGAATCGGATACTACGCGGAGCGGACCCCGGAGCTGCCGCAAACCTTGAAGTTCGTGATTAACGTGCTCAAAGCCGCCGAGCCGAATGAGTCACTGACGGAATATGCGATCGCGGGTGCGTTTCAAGCGACGCGAGTCGCGTCGTCTTACGAAACTCGTGGCGAGGCCATAGCCGCGGATCTGGCGGACGGTCTGACGCCTGAAGTGATCGACCGGTTTCACAAAGCGATCCTGAATTTGAGAAATTCGCCAAATTTGACGGAGGAACTCTTCCGCCGCCAGACGGTGGTCGATGCCAAGGTCCTCCCGGGAATGAATCCTCCAATGGAGGACACCCCCTCGTCAGTGTATTTCGTTATCGGGCCGGAAAAACAAATCGCGGCTTGGGAGGATTACCTCCGGCAGGCGGGATCTGCAAATACTCGAGTTTGGCGGCTGTACCCAAGGGATTTTTGGCTGACCACTCAATAACTGGCGGTTGACGCAATTATTTTTTGTTCCCAATTGGCCGGTGAGAGCATCTAGCTAACAGCGTTCAAAAGCAGGACGTGACAAAAGGATGACGGCGGCTCGTTCCGCACATTAGAAGAAGTGTGTACACTTCTAGAGCGCGTTTTGGAAGATCATGGCCGCTTCGTACGACGCGATCATCATAGGCACGGGGCAGGCGGGTCCGGCTCTGGCAAATCGGCTCACATCCGCGGGAATGCGCGTGGCGGTTATCGAACGGGGCAAGTTCGGCGGCACGTGCGTGAACACCGGGTGCATCCCCACTAAAACCATGGTCGCCAGCGCCTATGCGGCGCACATGGCCCGCCGGGCGGGTGAATATGGCGTCGCGATCTCTGGGTCCATCAGCGTCGACATGAAGAAGGTCAAGGCTCGTAAGGACGGGGTTGCGGGCAAGTCCAATACCGGCGTCGAAAGCTGGTTGCGGAACATGGCGAACTGCACCGTGTACCAAGGCCACGCGCGCTTCGAAGGGCCGCATGAAGTAAGCGTCGGCGAAACAAGGCTGGCCGCGGAGCGCATCTTCATTAATGTCGGCGGCCGCGCTGTTGTGCCCCGAATTGTGGGGGCCGATTCGATTTCTTATCTCACCAACAGTTCGATGATGAACGTCGATTTCCTCCCCGAGCATCTCCTGATTCTCGGAGGAAGTTACATCGGCCTGGAATTTGGCCAGATGTTCCGCCGGTTTGGAAGCCGGGTGACCATCGTCGAAATGGGTCCGCGCCTGATTTCGCGTGAGGATGAGGACGTTTCCAACGCCATTCGAGAAATCCTGGCTGGCGGAGGAATCGACATTTGCTTGAATACCCGGTGCACGCTACTTGAGAAGCGCGGAGACCGGATTGCGGCAACTTTGGAGTCGGACGGAGCCGTGTCGAAAGTCGATGCGTCGCACATTCTCTTCGCCATTGGACGCCGCCCGAATACGGACGACCTCGGCCTCGAGAAAGCCGGTATCGCCGCCGATTCGCGCGGCTACATCGCGGTGGACGATCAGCTTCGCACGAATGTTCCCGGCATCTGGGCGCTGGGGGATTGCAATGGCAAGGGCGCGTTCACCCACACTTCTTACAACGACTACGAAATCGTGGCCGCGAATTTGCTAGACAAAGATCCAAGACGCGTCAGCGACCGGATTACCACATATGCGTTGTACATCGATCCGCCTCTGGGCCGCGCGGGCATGACGGATGCCGACGTTCGGAAGTCCGGGCGCAAGGCGCTTATTGGCAAGAGGGAGATGACGCGCGTGGGGCGGGCCGTGGAGAAAGGCGAATCGCAAGGGTTTATGAAAGTCACGGTGGATGCGGAGTCGAAGGAAATTCTGGGCGCGGCGATTCTCGGCACGGGAGGCGATGAGGCGATCCATTCGATCCTCGATGTTATGTACGCGAAGAAGCCATACACGCTGATTCAGCGCGCAATGCACATTCATCCGACTGTGTCGGAATTGATTCCCACGATTCTGGGCGAGTTGAAACCTCTGGAGGCTTGAGATGCTCATTGCGAGCGCGGCGATCGACACCAAAGATGCTCTGCTTGCACGGTTGGCTGAGGCTCGCCGTCAAACCGACAGACTCTTCGAACTGGTGGATCCTCCGGCGCGCTACGATCGCCCGATTCCAGAGCGGCATCGGATCATTTTCTACGTCGGGCATTTGGAAGCCTTCGATTGGAATCTGCTTCAGCCGAGGCTTCGGGGGTTGAAGGTTTTCG
>JASHRP010000090.1 GCA_030037375.1 Bryobacteraceae bacterium
GGCAACATCTTCGTGGCGCAACCGCCGCTCTATCGCATCAAGCGTGGCAAGAGCGAGAAGTACATCAAGGACGACAAGGAATTCACGCGCGAGATTTTGCGCCGCGCCACTGAGAATCTGAAAGTCGAGCTATCGGACAAGACGGTGCTCGAAGGCGCGGAGCTGCGCAACTTCCTGATGCAGCTCGACGAGTTTCAGGTGACTTGGCGAAGGCTGGAACGGCGGCTGCGCGATCCTCGCGTGGTGGAAGTATTGGCCAAGCCAGCGCTGACGCTCGACCACAAGGCCGACTTCACCGAAGAAAAGAATCTGCGGGCGGTTTATGAAGATCTGAAGGCGCAGAAGATCGAGACTGAGCTGAAGCGCGAGGAAGAGCACTCGGCCTGGATGGTGACCTTCAAAGATCCGACCAACGCGGAGCGCGCGATCAATACCGAGCTGGCCGCGCAGCCCGAGTACAAGCGCCTGCGCTCCATGGCGCGGCAGACCGCGAAGCTAAACCGGCCGCCTTTCGTGGTGGTTAAAGAAAACTCGCGTGAAACGCTGCCGAGCTGGCGCGAGCTTCTCGCGCACGTCAAAGGCGAGGGTACGCGTGAAGTGAACGTTCAGCGCTACAAGGGCCTCGGCGAAATGAACGCCGAGCAGTTGTGGGAAACCACGATGAACATCGAGACCCGGACGCTGCTCAAGGTTTCGCTTGAGGATCTGGTCCAAAGCGACCAAATCTTCACCACGCTCATGGGCGAAGACGTCGAAAGCCGGCGCAAGTTCATCGAAGAGAACGCCCTCGATGTTCGCAATCTCGACGTGTAAAATAACACGAGGAGATTCCAACCCATGAAACAGAAACTTCTCACATCAGGAGCGATCCTGTTAGCTTTCAGTGTAGGCGTGATTGCGCAGGCCCCTAAGGGCGGCGGTGGAAGAGGCGGTGCGAAGATGCCCGGTATGGCGTTATCGTCGCCCGACTTCCAGGATGGCGGCGTGATCCCGCCCGAATTCACGCAGCAAGCCACTGATAAAGGAAAGTCCCCGAAGCTGGAGTGGACCAACGTGCCCCCGAACACTCAGAGCTTCGTGCTCATCATGCACGATCCCGATAACGCTCTGAACAAAGGGACCGGCGACGTGCTGCACTGGATGGTCATCAACATCCCGGGCACCGCACGCTCGCTCCAACAGGGATTCCCGAAGGATGCCAAACTCCCCGACGGGACGATGAATATGAAGGGCATCCGCGACGTGGGCTATATGGGCCCCGGCAACGCGGGTATCAATCCCTACCATCACTACACGCTGGAGCTCTACGCCCTCGATTCGACCCTCAGCCTCGGCCCTGACGCGACCCGTGATGAGGTTATGGCCGCCATGAACGGCCACACCACGGGTAAAGCTGTGCTCGTGGGCCGCTTCAAGAGAACCGATCAGTAAGCCGATCTCGAGAAGGAGATTCGCTATGCGTACACGAATATTTCCCGCAGTAGCAGTTATCACCGCCCTCACGCTTGGTGTCTCGCTCGCACAGGATAAGGGGAAAGGGAAAGGCCGCGGTCCTGCTGGACCCGGCCTCACCTTGACTTCGCCGGATATCACTGACGGCGGAATTATCGACGACAAGTACAGCGCGAAGACTCCGATGGCGAAGTCGCCGAAGCTGGAATGGGCCAACGTGCCAAACGGCGTGGTTACGTTCACGCTCCCGTTCCATGACCCGGATGCCGCGCCTGGTAAGAGGATCGAAGACGTGACGCACTGGATGGCGTTCAACATCCCGGGCACGGCGCGCGAGCTTGCCGGAGGCGTAGCCGCCGACGCGACGCTGCCCGATGGAACCGTCCAGATCAAGAACACGCGCGGCGCGGTCGGCTACATGGGGCCTGGCGCGGGCGCGGCCGGTCCGTATCATCACTACACGTTCGAGCTGTTTGCGCTCGATACCAAGCTCGATCTGGGTCCCGATGCTACCCGGGCTGATGTGATGAAGGCCATGGACGGCCACGTGATCGCCAAGGGCGTGCTGGAAGGCCGCTTCCACCAGTAAACGCTAGTCTACGAAGATTCTCTTTACGCGTGCGCTGATCCCGCAAAGCACGCTATAAGCGATCGTGCCCGCCGTTTTCGCGATTTGCTCCGCGTCGATGCGCACTGTTGACCTGGCGGCGTTCGTTTCCGAACCGATTAACGTGACCGCGTCGCCTGGGTTTAACTCCGGGCACGTGGTCACATCGATGGTCGTTAAGTCCATCGAGACTGCGCCGACTATGGGCGCAATCGTTCCCTTCGCGATCACGCTGCCCCGGTTCGAAAGGCGATGGGGGATTCCATCCGCATAGCCAGCCGCGAGAATCGCAATACGCATCGGCTTCTCCGCGCGATGCATCCCGCCGTAACCGATCAGCGATCCGGCCTCGAGTTCTTTCACCGCAAGTACGGCCGCTTTCCACGTCAGAGCCGGTTTCACGGAAAGAACCGGCGCGGGCGCAGGTCCACGGGCCGAGGAAACGTAACCATAGATGGAATACCCCGGCCGTACGAGATTACCCCAGGCTTCGCGTCGGCCATACGCCACGGGAAAGCTTGCCGATGAATGCACGTAGCGCGGCGCAAGTCCTGCGGTGTGCAAGGCCGCAAGGATGGTCTCGAATCGCGCGATCTGCTCCGTGGTTTGAGGAGTTGCGTAGTTGCCGGCGGAGGCGAAGTGCGTCATCAGGCCTTCCATTCGCCCGGAACCCGACGCAACTGCGCGCACGATCTCGTCAGGCGCGGCGCGGGTTCCCAGGCGGCCCATGCCCGTATCGATCTTCAAGTGATAATCTTCACTTGCCAGTGGAACGTCCGCGAGCGAATGGATAACCGGGGTCAGCGCGAACTCCCGCAAAGCGTCGCGATCCGCTGGTAGAAAATCGGCCATCACCAGGATTCGCGTTCGAATCCCCGCCTGCCGCAACGCTACGCCTTCCTCGACATTCGATACGGCGAGCCACGGCGCGCCTTCGGCTTCCAGCGCGCGTGAGACTTCGGCTGCTCCATGCCGGTAGGCGTCGGCTTTAACCACCGGCATGATTTCCGCCTCGCCATTGACCGCCGCTCGAACCGCCCGATAATTCGCTCGTATCGTCCCTAGCGAGATCTCGACCCAGCTCCGCATGGCAAAGCCGGAGTCGCTGATCAAAGACTCCCTTCTGGAAGGCGCCGAGCCGGTCATGAGGCTCCAGCCAGCCTCTTCAAGAGGCTCTCGTACGACGAAGTCACCGCTTCCCAACTGTACCGCGATTTGACCCGCTCCACAGCGCGGGCTCGCCATTTCTCCCGATCCTGCTCCGGCATGTCGAGAACCTCGCGCAGGACCTCGCTGAGATTGTCATGGGTAAACGGCAGCGCCGCTCCCGCCGCCACTTCCGCGTTCTCCGGCGTGTCGAGGTACAGCGTCAATGCTCCTCTGCCCATCGACTCAATAAGCGCGGGATGGGTGCCGCCGACCTCCGTCGCGTGGATATACGCGAAGCAGTGCGAGCCAAGCTCGCGATAGCCTTCGCCATAGATGGCGCCCGGAATGACCACGCGCGGGTCGGAGGTGTCGCGAATCCGGCGGATGTAATCCGCGGCGTAGGGCGCGTCGCCGATCAGCGCCAGCTTCATCGGCGTTTCGAGTTTCTCAAAGGCTTCGCGAACCAGCAGCGCGTTGTTCTCCGGCTCCATGCGGCTGAC
>JASHRP010000800.1 GCA_030037375.1 Bryobacteraceae bacterium
GCAAATGGTTGCGCCGATCGCGTTGTATCCCGACGCCTTGATAGCCCAGGTTCTCGCTGCTTCTTCTTTTCCCTCTGAAATCGTCGAAGCTAACAATTGGCTGAACGCGCACTCAGGTCTTCAGGGAGCCCAGCTCGCGGCTGAGGTCGACAAGCAGCCCTGGGATCCCAGCATAAAAGCGATGACGCAATTTCCCGCCGTGCTGGGAAACATGGCCAAGAATCTTTCCTGGACCTCCGCGCTGGGAGCGGCCTATACCACCCAGGCGGCTGATGTCTCCTCCGCGATCCAAGTGATGCGGCAACGCGCCCAAGGCGCAGGAAACCTGATGAGCAATGGTCAGCAAACCGTCACCAATCAAGGCTCGAACATCCAGATTCAGCCAGCGAATCCGGATGTTGTCTATGTCCCGCAGTACGATCCGTGGCTCGCATACGGAGGTCCGATTGCGCCTTGGCCTGGCTGGTACGCGTACCCCGGTTTGTATTTTGCAGGCCCAGGCATCGGCTTCGGTTTGGGGTTCGGTATCGGGTTCGGCGCGGGCTTCGCATGGGGATGGCCCGCTTGGGGATTCGGTTGGGGTGTCGGTCCTATTTTCCATGGCGGGTTTTACGGTTTCCGCGGCGGAGACTTTTATCGCGGCGGCTTTGCCGCACGAGCTGGAGGTTTCGGCGGATTTAGAGGCGGATTCGCCCCACGCGCCTCCGGGATGCGTTCGGGCGCTTTTGGCGGATTTTCACACGGCGGCGCCGCGCGTATGAACGGATTTCGGGGTACGGGAAGTTTCCATGGCGGAGGATTTCGAGGAGGCCGGCGGTGAAAAATCTCTCACGTCTCGTTTTGGCGTTCATGGCAGGCGCGTTCGCCAGCGTGGCTGCGCAGGCCCAATCAACAGCGCCACAATCACCGATTAGCCCGCAAACGCAGGCTCCGCTGGTGAGCCAGAAGTCCTTCTCGACGCCCGAGGATGCCTGCCAAGCCTTCGCCGCCGCGGCAGAACACGGTAACGACCAAGCCATGGTGGAGATCCTCGGGCCCGAGGCGGAGGAGGTGCTGTCCTCCGGCGATCCGGTGGAGGACGCGGCAGACCGCGCTCGCTTTGCCGCCAAGTATCGCGAGATGCATCGTTTGGCGAAGGAACCCGATGGCAGCATGCTGTTGTACGTCGGCGCGGAGAACTGGCCTCTGCCGATTCCCCTTGTGAATCACGGCAATAGCTGGCATTTCGATACAGCGGCCGGTAAACGGGAGATTCTGTACCGGCGCGTCGGGGAAAATGAGCTCGCGGCGATCCGCTCCTTACATGCTTTGGCCGACGCGGAGATGGTCTACTTTATGCGCGCGCATCAGAACGGCGCGGGGAGATACTACGCGTTGCGATTCCTCAGCACCGGTCGGGACGGAGGTCACGATGGGCTGTACTGGATCGGCGCGACAGACGAGTACGAGAGTCCGCTTGACGCCGCGATCGCCGCGGCCGGCCGCGAACCGGCGGCAGAAGGCGGACTCAGCGCTCCGGTGGCCTGTCATGGATACTATTTCCGTATTCTCGAAAAGCAGGGCAAAAACGCACACGGCGGCGCGAAGTCCTACGTGGTGGACGGCAAAATGACGCGTGGCTTCGCCTTCGTCGCGTACCCGGCGGAGTACGGCTCCTCGGGAGTGATGACCTTTATGTCCGGGCCGGATGGCGTGGTCTATGAAAAGGACCTGGGTCCCGACACCGCTAGGCTCGCTCCCGCTATCACCGAATACGACCCCGACCCAAGTTGGAACAGGTCCGAAGGCAACTAAAGGTTCCTTCGTGCTTTTGGCGTGCGGTGACGAGCTGACTGTCTCGCTGGCCGCGAATCCTGACGAGCCTCCTGCGCCACGCTCAAAACGAGAGAGCCGCCGGCGCGAGGGCGAGGTGGAAGAAGCGACCCGTTAGCAGTAAGTCGATCGTCAGCGGCGATCCTCATGGTGCTCGGCTGGCGCCTCTTTCGCCGGAGCACTATGCTGCGGCGCGGGCCGGTTCGCGGGCTCGGGATGACTTGGCGGCGCAGGACGATTCGCTGCCACCGGGGGCCTTGCCGGCTCCGGCCGATTGACCGGAGCGGGGCGGCTCTGCGGGGCGGGACGGTTCTCCGCGGCTGGAGGCCGTGCCGGCTCCGCATGATTCGCCTGCGGACGATTCACGGGCGCGGGATGGGTCGACGCAGCAGGAGGCCGAGCTTGCTCCGGACGGTTTGCGGGAGCAGGACGGTTCACGGCGCTCGGCGGCTTCGCCGTCTGCGTGGGATCCGCCGCCACTCGGTTCTCCGGCTGTGCCGCAGGCCGGTTGGTCGCCATTGTCGCGGGCCGACCGTGGTTCACGGATGCCAGGTTGTTGCGATTGGCTTCTGCACTCCGCTCGTGCGCGGTCTGAACAGACGTGGGGGCAACGTGACGGTCGTGCTCGGCCGCAACTTCAGCGGCGGTTGGACGAGCCGTGATCCCGCCGGGGCCGTTGAAGCTCGCACGATTCGCGGTGTTGTGGACCACCGTACGATCCACGTAAACGTTGTGCACCACGGCCGGGTTGACATGCATGACGGCCGTGTTGTAACGGAAATGTCCGCTTGCCCACATGCCGCCGACAAAGCCCACTCCGAAATAGCCGAATCCGTAGTCCACGCCACCATAGAAGCCAACATGAGGACCCCAATAGCCTGCGTGCCATACATACAAGCCATTGGCGAATCCCCAGTACCCAGGAGTCCATAGCAGACCGGGTTCGGGCGCCAACACCCAGGTGCCCGGGACCCAGAAATAGCCGCCTGGACCGTAAGCCCAATAGCCGGGCATCCAAATGTAGTCAGGACCAGGACACAGCGGCTGCGCGTAGACAGGGAGCACTGGCGGCGCGACCACAACCGAAACAAACACTGAGCCGAAAGAAACAGAAGGGAACGCCAATACGCTGACTGTCGCCAGGAAAGCCGCTAATTTAAAGCTACGTTTTAAGTTCATCACTACCTCCCGCCGGAGCGCGGTCGCTACCAAGCGCGATACAGGCGTCTCCTCAATTGAATCAGCAGACTGCGTGCCATGGAGGGAACACCGAAGCGAACCAAGGGCTTAGCGATGGAAGACGCCTTTCTGAATTGGGTAAAGAACGGAAAAAAGGTGCGTGTCTGACAAAGCTAACCTGGACTCAAGGCAAGGTCGAAGTATTAGAGGAACCGTCCTGACTCACTCCGACGGATCGCGATGACATTCAGCAGATGCGCTATGCTTGAGCCAGAAGCTATCCATGAAAACCGCGATATTGCTCTGTTTTTCGGCATTTGCCTATTGTCAAGCTCCGTCCGCTCAAACGCAGCCAGCGGAAAAGCGTGAACCGCAAGACCTGCAACTCAGTAAAGTTCGCGGCAACAATGCACCGGTTCAGGACCCTAAATGGCCACCCGCCGGACCCACTCCGCGCACTGCCGACGGCCATCCGGACCTGTCCGGCAATTGGCAGCCGAACGCGATTCGCGAGAACGTCGATATGATCGGCGCTGGAGTCGATGTTCCGCTGCTGCCCGGCCCACGGGCCATTTATGAACAGCGCCGGGCAACGCTCAGTAAGGATGATCCCGAGGCCCGCTGCCTGCCTCCCGGCGTTCCCCGCATGAGCACTACGCCATATCCGTGGAGCTTCATCCAGACCAAAGATCTGCTAGTGATCGTCTACGAAGGCGGAGCGCACATCTGGCGCAAGGTCTTCCTGGACGGGCGTCCCCATAATCCTCAAGTCGTCGAGACGTGGCTCGGTGATTCCATCGGGCATTGGGAAGGCGGCACGCTTGTGGTCGAGACGGTCGGACAGAATGCCATCACGTGGATCGACGAATCGGGCATCCCGCATTCCGATGAAATGAAAGCAACGGAACGCATCAGCCGTCCGGACTTCGGCCATCTGACGATTGAGCACATCATCGACGATCCTAAGACTTTTTCCAAGCCGTGGAGCTTTACTACTCATCCTTCCTTGCTCAAGGGCGAGCTCATCGAATACATTTGCCAGGAGAACAATAGGGACGTCGAACACCTGGTCGGCAAGTAATGCCGCGAAGTTGCTCAACTTGGAACACGCAGGCGATGCGATAGCTCACGCAGATAGACGCGGCTTCTCCGCGCTGCTGTCAAAATGGAGCTCCTGTCCCCGTCGCCGTTGATTTCCAGAATGAACGTCCCGTTGAAGTGCAGATCTTCCAGGTGCGCCAATAGCGCGCCCCAGTCGATTTCGCCTGCACCAGGCGGCAGATGCTCGTCACGATTTCGATGATTGTCGCTGGCGTGTACCATCCACAAATGCCCCGACAACTTATGAACAACCGCCGGAAGGTCCTCGCCGAGAAACGCATGACCGGTGTCCAAACAGATGCCGACCTCGCAGGAGTCGAGAGCGCCCAGGATCCACAACAGGTCGCGAACCTTGCCGGCAAACAGGTGCGGAAGCATGTTCTCGAGGGTCAGTCCGATTCCCAACTGCTTGCAACGAACAAATGTCCTGTTGAGAACTCCAACCGCGTTCTGAAGCCGCCAGAAGCGCTCGTGATCGGGCAAAGCTGAATTTTCCGGTCCGGGATGAATCACGAAGTAGCGGACGTTCAGAATCGCTGCCGCTTCGGCGGCCTTGAATAACTCCTGCGCGGCGAAGTCGCGAACGCCCGGATCGGGCGCGGTAATGTCGATGCGATCCGAGAAGGGCGCATGGAAAGAATACGTTTCCAGTCCGAGTTCCTCGATGCGTTCCGCGGCGCGTTTCACCAATGCCAAATCGTGATAGTCAAGGTGCGCGGGGAACGAACAGATCTCGATTCGTCCGAATCCTGAATTGCGGATATCCTCGAGGCAGTCGAAGATGCTGGTTTGCCAAAAGCAACCCGTCGACAGTCCTACCGCCCAATCGCTCAAATAAACCTCCGCCGGAGAAGAATCTTCTGAAGGTCAGCCAAGTTCGACCGGCAATCGGGAACGGCGCAGTAGCCTTTTTCCTGGTGCGAGACGCAGTTCATGTCGATTAACTCATCGGTCCCCGTGGCGATCATTCCGGCAAACAGGCGGACGTAGAAAAGGGCGCGGCTGGTTGGTTCCAGACGCGCCCATGTCTCGCCCCAATCGTAATCGCTCATATAGCAGGCCGAAACCAACTGAGTGATCGACGGCGCACTCCAATCGAACGCTGAGAGCACGCGCGTAACGTGCTGGAGCGCGCCGGGCCTAAGAAGCCAGTCATTCGGGTGATCGAACGTCCATTTGAGGCACGGAACATCGGGCGCTCGGACCGGGGGTATCGGGAAACCAAGCTTGTCAGGCAACTCCTGGTTGAACCGCTTGTGAAAAGCGGCTAATTCGGAGCCCTCGTATTCATCCAACAGGTTCTCCATGCTTGCGCGGGCGTCGGGAATTCGCATACAGGTGCGGCGAGCCAGAGCCGATACCTCCTTCGGGTCCCGCGCGGACTTGATTGCCTGTTGCGGAGTCATCCCGTCCAGCGGTATCTCGAAAATTGGCATAAGACGGTCTACGCCGGGCGCGCCCAATTTCCATTCGAAACGCCGCGGCTTCAGATAGAGACTGAACGGGAGCCGGATGTGCCGCGTGTGCAGGGAATCTCCGTATTCGGAGAGATCGAAGGACACGATTTCGCGGCCGTGCGCCCCGGGGCCAACTTCAATGGCAGCGGGTTGTAACGGCACTTCACAAACCATCCGCGAGGACTCGAAGACTCGCTGGAATAAAAACTCCATTAACTGACCGAATCCCGCGAATGCACGTCCCAACCGGGGATCGAGCTTTAAGCCGGAGGGCGACCTAGCGCAGGCATATCGCGCCGCGAGACCCTCCGGCACCCTGCCAAGGCAGACCAGACGCCGGAAGGCTCGCGAGTCGCGAGGAATGCCCCATACCAAATGGAATCCACGGCCGCTGACAAGAACCAGAGGATCGACGCCAGCGTCCGCCAGGATTCGCAAGGTCGCATCGAGGACCGGCTGTTGCAATCGAAAGGCGCGCTCGGGGTCCTCCCAAGCGGCAGCCGGATTGTCGAAATTGTGATACTCGAGGTCGATATCGGCGATCAGAGAATCGCGATCCCATAACGAACGGTCGATCTCGCTGCCGCACGCGAGATATTCGGGGAACCGGTCAACAGACGCGGGCTCCGCCGAGTCCATGGCGCCATCGGATGCCGTGATGTAAGCGACAGTCGAAATCCGCGGGTCAGGTCCGCCGAGGAACTCCGCCATGCGGTCGCGAATTGAAGCGCTCCGATAAAAAGAGACGATCTCGCCGGCCGCCTGGGGGGCTGCCGCCCAGGCCCGCGCAGCGTTCGCGGAAGATTCCGAAACCCGAGTTGCTTGCTCTATCACGGCGCAACTTCCGATTATTGGAGTGCACGCGGGCAGCCCAATCCGAGATTAGGCAGAATGCGGCCCCTTGTTCCCCGGAAACTTGCGGTTAAAGTGTACTAAGCAAAACGCCCGTGTGCTTGGTGAATGATCGGCTGCGCCAATTCACTCAAACCGCACGTGCGTATTCACGGGGTGTTAAGAAGTTGTCCGTGGAAATCAGCGTAAGTCTGCCTCTTCCCGAGTTTGGTGCGTCGCGTGCTTAACTCGGTGCGTTGTAAACAGGAGACTCAGTGATGCCCATACACATAGCGGGAACCCAATTAGCGGAGGCGATGCGTCGCAAAGCGTTGCTTCTATCGAAACTTGCGGAGATTCAGGGCGCACCGCGCAACACGCAGGATCTTCAGATCGAATATTTGGCTGATCCGTTGGATCAAGTCAGATCCAGCGCGGACCGCGAAATGGCCGTCCAGCGCCTCGACCGCCAAACTCGCTTGATTCACGATATCGAGTCAGCCATCGCGAAGATCGACGAGGGCGTTTACGGGTTGTGCGAACGCTGCGAGGAGCTGATTCCGCGCAGGCGGCTCGACGTAATGCCTTGGGCGCGGCAGTGTGTCGCCTGCCAGGAGAAATCGGAAGCCCGGGTTGGGGAGCATTGGACGGCTTTCGAGGCAGCGGCTTAGGCCCGAACACCGCTCCCCTTTTCGTCAACTCGCGCCTTGAGAGCGCTCTCGAAACCAATCCTTCGCGAGCGGGGCCATCCGCCCCGGTGGCTTTTCCCCAACCTCTTTCAAAACTCGCCAAGTATCCTCATTTGGAGTTTTCCGCGCGGCGGCCGACCATGTACGTGTCACACAAGTCTGTCCGAACTCTTGCGAATTTGGACGTTCGCCGAATTGGCCTTTTCGCACTTAATTCGAAGCGCGATTTCGCGCCCTGCCCGCCGAGATCCACTGCTTTTGGAATGGTTTCAAGTGGCGGAAAAACTGCTTACTCAAAGGACATAGGCAGTCAGACAAAAAGGAGTTTCATTTATGAGTTTCAGGAATAGTCTCGCACCGTTTCTGCTGGCGGGCGCTCTCTCCACAGGGCTGGCGTCCGCGCAGGAAATCTACAAGTCTGAAGCGTCCGTGCAGTTCTTTGGGACCTTCGTATCGAGCACGTGGTATCAGGGCGTGCAGCAAACCGCCACGGACGCGGGCGGCGTGCTGGCAAGCTACCGATATTTCTTCAACGACTACAACGGAGTCGAGTTGAACTATGGCTTTGCCTCGGGAACACAGAAGTACAACTACTTCGGAAGCATCGCGTCGACTCCGGCGAATTCCGATGAGGCGACGGCGGCCTGGATCTTCCGGTATCCCGGACATCGCTTCGTGCCCTTCGGCCTGCTCGGCACCGGCGCCTTGGTTTTCGATCCTCAGGGGAACTCGTTTGCCACGGTGCAAGCTCGTGCGGCGTTCGTGTACGGCGGCGGCGTTGACGTTGGGATCGGCAAGCGTTATTTCCTGAGGGCCGAATATCGCGGCTTCGTTTACGACAGCCCGGATTTCAATACGTTTTATCTGGGACCGGATCGGACGACGCACCGCGCGGAGCCTTCGATCGGTTTTGGGATCAAGTGGTAGCGCGGGAATAGCGGGTCTTGAGCAGCGCCGGGCAGTGCAGCAGCCCGGCGCGCCTTTTTAGCCGGTTCTTTTAGCCTTCTAAGGAACTCATCCCGCTTGCTGGAGGGGGATGAGCTCGAAACCCATTGATTTTGCCCTGGCGCGAAGCT
>JASHRP010000801.1 GCA_030037375.1 Bryobacteraceae bacterium
GCCGTCGTCGAGCGACAACTGCGCCGCGCGGGCATTCTCCGCGGAAGCCTTCAGGTTCTTGAAGCCGGTCCAGTCAAATAGCGGCGCGTTGGCGAAGGCTCGAACGTCGGTGTAGGAAAACGGGCCGACTACTGCCGGGATGCCTGGGAAGTGCAAACCATAGACAGCCAAGCTGATTTGCGTCTCATATTGGGCGAAAGCGGCACTGACGTTGGGCAACAGCGCGCTCAAGGTGCGGAGCCGGTCGGCGCGCGCCGCGCTGTTTTCCGTGCCGCGAACCAGCAGCCCGAGATTGGTTTTCAGGCCGCGGTCGATGGCGTCCTGAAGTGAGATTTTCAAAGGAGCGGAAGTGGCCGTGCCCTGGGCGGCGCTGGCGTGGAACTGGTCTTCGGGAGAGAAATTGAGCCCTCCGCTTGGAACATACGCCCGCTGGGCGGCCGGCGGCGGATACTGGGCCCAAAGCGCCATGGCGCTGGCGGCGAGATAGGCGGGTACTGCGAAAAACTTCCTGAAAGGTCTCATTTTCGATTCTTCTGTGCGGCTTCGGGTCCGCAAAGGCGGGACTCTATAAGGTCAGTATAGCGGGTGATGGCGGACGGCCCAGTACTGATCCGCCTATTCCATCCACGCCAATACCCGACTTTGCGGCGCGCCAAAATTTTTCCCCTTGACATCGGCCCCCATTAGTACTAAAAGATTAGTATGCGTGCCTCGAAAGGCTTGACGGGACAGGAACTCGAAATCATGAAAGTGGTCTGGCGGCTGGAGTCGGCCACGGTGCGCCAGGTATACGAGGCCCTGCTTGAAAAGCGCCACATCGCCTACACCACGGTCATGACCATGATGAAAATCCTGGAGCAGAAGGGCTTTCTCAAGAAGCGGCAAGAGGACCGCGCGTATGTGTACACGCCCGCGCAGCCGCAGAAGCAAGTGGTGGGCAGCATGGTGCGGGACTTCGTGAATCGCGTGTTCAACGGTTCGGCCGAGCCTCTGCTGCTGCACTTGGTCGAAGATAAACACCTGACGGAGAAGGATCTCGAAGAGATTCGCAAGGCGATCCGAAGCTCGCGCGGAAAAGGGGAGAAGTGATGTTGCACTCACTGTTCGAGTCCCCGTTGATTCTATCCGCGCTGATTGCGTGGAGCGGACAGGCGCTGATTCTTGCGGCGGCGGGAGCCATAGCGTCGACGGCAATCGCGCATCCGAAGGCCCGCTTGTTGCTGTGGCAGGGATTGTTAATGGCGATGCTGCTACTACCCGTGGCGGAGCCGTGGCAACACCCAGTGGTTCGATTCAAGGCGGGTGTTGCCGCGCGCGTGATCGGCGCCACTGGCGCCGCGCCGGTGAAATTTCAGTGGACCGGAGCAAACTGGCTCGAATTGATCGTGATAATCGCTGCGTTGCGGCTCTTGTGGGTCGCGGCGGGGTTCTGGAAGTTGCGGAAGTACCGGAAGCTTGCGACGCCGTTAGCCGAGCCCGCGCTGCCCTTTGCATCCGACGCCGTTCGCTGGTACGTCAGCGATTCGGTCTCCGGACCGGTGACGTACGGGTGGCGGCGGCCGGTGATTTTGCTGCCATCGAAGACGCTCAGGCTGCCGGCCGAACTGCGCGAGGCGATTCAATGCCATGAGCTGATCCACGTTCGCCGCAAGGATTGGCTGTTCGTTGTCGCGGAGGCGCTGTTGCGCGGCCTGCTGTGGTTCCAGCCGGCGATCTGGTTCGTTTTGAGCCGCATTCAGCTCACACGGGAACAGGCGGTGGATCGCGAAGCAGTGGAGCTGCTGCAAAATCGTGAAACGTATTTGGACGCGCTGGTCGCCGTGGCGAGCCAGCAACTTCAGCCAGAGCTTTCGCCCGCATTACTGTTTCTCAGGAAGCGCCATCTGCTGGCGCGAGTCGAAGGCGTTGTAAAGGAGATCAACATGTCGCGTTCAAGGATCGTGGCCGCATTCGCGGCGGTGTGTTCGGCTTTGCCCATCGCCGTGTGGGCCGGAATGTGGATTTTTCCGCTGGTCGGTTCGGCGCAAATTGTCGCCGACGATCCGGGCGTAACCGTAAATCCGGGTGGCCCGATTGTGCATCGTGAGCCGGTTCACGCGCCGGCTGCATCCACCGAGAAAGGCACTGTGATCCTTGACGCCACGATCGACGAGCAAGGTAATGTCTCCGATGCGAGCGTTGTCAACGGTCCCGAGGCGCTGCGAAAAGCCGCGCTGACGAGCGTTCTTCAATGGAAGTATCAGCCGGGCCGCGCGCACGTTCGGGTCCAAGTACAGTTCCAGGGAGGATCGCCCACTCTGGCGGCCATACCTTTGCCTGCGCTGCCACCTCTGAAAGCGCCGCTGTCGCCGGAACCACAGGGTGAGCCGCAATCCGCGCCTCTACCGGCGACGTCAAGCGCCCAAGCGGTCAGACCCGGAGGAGACGTGAGCGCCCCAATTCCGCTATATCGCGCCGAGCCGCAGTACTCGCCTGAAGCGTTGAAGGCCAAGTGGCAAGGGGCCGTTGTGCTCTCACTAGTCGTTGACGAGACCGGCGTGCCGCAAAACATTCACGTCGTGCGCTCGCTTGGCTTAGGACTGGATGAGCAGGCCATCGAAGCGGTGTCCAAATGGAGATTCAACCCCGGCCTGAAGAACGGCGTCGCGGTGCCTGTGCAGGCGCAGATCGAAGTAACCTTCCGACTTCCGCTGACCGTTGACGGAGTTCAGGTCAATGACGCGAGGCCACTGATCGAGTATTGGCAGAACCGTCTCGATCAGCTCAGGCAAACGTACACCGACCGCCATCCGCTGGTGGTAGAGGCGCAGCGGCAGCTCGATGCCGCGCAAGCGCTGCGATAGGAGGCGATCATGAGCGCCCTGTTCGAACCTTCGCTCGTATTGTCCGCGCTGTTGAGCTGGAGCGGGCAAATCCTCATCCTGGCCGGTGCGGGCGCGGTTGCCGCTCTTGCGATGAAGCATCCCAAGGCTCGGCTGTTGTTCTGGCAGGGATTGCTTGCCGCGATGCTGCTGCTGCCGATGGTCGAGCCGTGGAGGCCGGCCGCAGTGCAAGTCGACGTGACGTCTGATTCCGTTGGCGCTGTGATCGTTCCGCCCGGTTCGGTTTCATCTTCATCTTTCCACTGGCGCGACGAGTATTGGCTGTGGATCATTGCCGCGGGCGCCGCGCTGCGATTGTTGTTAGTTGCCGCCGGACTCTTCAAGCTGCGGCGCTATCGAAATCATGCCGAGCTGATGGCCGCGCCCCCGTTACTCTTCGCATCCGAAGCAGCCGACTGGTACGCGAGCAGTTCGGTTCCGGGCCCGGTTACTTACGGATGGCGAAGACCGGTGATCCTGCTTCCATCGAGCGTGCTGGATCTTCCCGCCAGCCTGCGCGAAGCCATCGAGTGCCACGAGCTGATTCACGTGCGGCGCAGGGATTGGCTGTTCGTGATGGCCGAAGCGGTGATTCGCAGCATGCTGTGGTTTCATCCGGCGATTTGGTTCGTTCTGGGCCGGATTCAGCTTGCGAGGGAGCAGGCCGTGGATCGTGAGGCGGTGGAACTGTTGCGGAATCGCGAGACGTATCTGGACGCGCTGGTTGCGGTAGCCGGATACCGGCTGCATCCGGAGCTCGCGCCCGCGCCGTTGTTTTTAAGAAAGCGCCATTTGCTGGCGCGAGTGGATGCCGTGGTAAAGGAGACCAACATGTCCCGTTCGAAAATCGTGGCCGCGTGCGCGGCCGTCTGTTCCGCGGTACCTCTCGCATTGTGCGCTGCCGCGTGGCTGTTTCCCTTCGTGAGCGAAGCGCAGACCGCTCCGGATAGCCCGCGCATCGTCGTTAACGCGGGCGCGACGCTGCTGCATAGGGCTCCAGTGCGGGTTCCGGCGGGCGAGACTCCTGGCACGGTGATTCTTTCTGCGACGCTCGATTCCACTGGCGAAGTCACCGACGCCCGCGTGCTGAGCGGCCCGGACGAGTTACGGCGAAGCGCTTTATCGAGCGTGCTCCAGTGGCACTATCAACCGGGTCCAACCACCGTGCAGATTTCGATCCAGTACGGCGCGGCGCAGTCGCCTTCCGTCACAGCGGCGGCGCCTGTGCAACCGGTGGCCGTGCCGCCGCTCGGAAGTCGGGTTGGGCCGCCCTCGCTGGCGTTTCCTGCCTCGATCAAATCGATTCTGTTCACGGGAATCACCGCCGAAGCCGAACAGGAGTTGCGCGCGCGGCTGCCGTTTCATGAGGGCGATACGATTAGCCAGTCGGATGTGGCTAGCATACAGAGCGCGGCTCTTGCCTTCGACAAGCATCTGAACGCGGCGCCTCTTCCTCTTGCATCGACTAGCGGGAATGAGATCGCCATCCGCGTCTTCGCGGCCGCTGAGCCTGCCCCGCCGCCTGCGCCGTCCACGCCGATCCCTGCTGGCGCGGTCAGAGTCGGCGGTAACGTCCAGGCTACTAAGCTGGTCACGAAAGTCACGCCCGTGTATCCGCCGATCGCCAAGCAAGCGAAGATTCAAGGTACGGTGGAGCTTCAGGCGGTGATTGCCGCGGACGGGACGGTCGCCAATCTC
>JASHRP010000802.1 GCA_030037375.1 Bryobacteraceae bacterium
TAATAAATCTCCCCCGCCTCCGGATTCGCGATAATCCCTCCCACTTTCCGAAACCGTTTCTGGAGGAAATACCTCATCAGCTTCCGGTACGCCTCTTCATCGACCCTCCCGGCGTCATCGAACGGCGCCACCGCCGCCGTGTAGTATCGTCGCGCGAGCTCTTTCATGCGCCATATGATACCGCCACCCCGACGAAGCTTCCTGAAGTGCCCAGCTAATCGCGGATACATTGGTAATGAGGAACCAAGCAAGACAAGATCAGAAGAGCTGTTTGAGTTTTTCCTGAGTCGTAATCGGATTCAGTTCGACAAGCTCGAGGAGGCATCGTCTCCGAGGCCGGATTATCTGGTCGAGATCGGGGCCGTCAAAGTCATCTTCGAAGTCAAAGAGCTCACTCGCGACATCCGCGAGGCCGATGGGGCTTTTCAGATTACAACCGGCAACAGCATCCGTTCGCTGATAAACGGCTCCAGGAAACAGATTCAGTACGGAGCAAAGACACTCGGCCTTCCCTCGGTCCTCTTGATTTACAACCGAGCTGACCAGCTCCAAATGCTTGGGACCGACGATCGGGATTTCCTCGCCGCGATGTACGGCGAATACACCGTCCTCGTCAGCCATCGGACGGGACGCGCGTCTGAGCCCTTCCACGGAAAGAATCAGTCCCTCCAAGAGAGTAAGAACACCTCCTTCAGTGCCGTCGGTCGCCTCAAAGACAGCACTAAAGACGTTTCGGTGACGCTCTTCGAAAATGTTTTTGCATTGATTCCGCTTCCGTCTGAGCGGATACCTTCATGCTTCGATGTCAGGCAGGTTCGACTCTCGCAAGAGGCCGATGGAAGCGAGTAACTGCAACGACTCGAACCCTACGACATCCCGCGTGCTTCTCGGGGACATTGCGCAAACCACTAAAACATGCGACACTAAAAACGTAGTTGGCAGCCCGCTGATTTGGCTGTTTCGTTTCGTCCGGTCTAACCGCCCGCGTCCGATCCTGCCCGACTTCTCTGCAACTCACAAGGAAAATCAATTGAAGAATATTTTTGTAGGAAACCTTAGCTTCGGTGCAACCGAAGATTCGGTTCGATCTCTGTTTGAATCTTACGGCTCTGTGTCCCGCGTCAGCATCGTCACCGACCGTGATACCGGTCAGCCCCGCGGCTTCGGATTCGTCGAAATGGACAACCCCGCCGAAGCCGACCAAGCCATTGGCAGCCTGAACGGCTACGCACTCGATGGCCGCGCGCTCAACGTCAATGAGGCTCGTCCGAAGACCGAGCGCCCCTCTGGCGGCAACGCCTTCGGACGCCAGCGGCGCAATCGTTACTGAACGCGTCTTAAAACAACTCGCGAGAAGGGGAGCTCGGCTCCCCTTTCTCAAGTTCGCCCCATCCTCACGCTCCTCCGCAAGCCTTCGGGCAATGGCAACTCGTACCCGATCAAACAAAACTGATCGAGCGCGAATAGCACTACGCTCTCGAACCCCTTTCCCGCCGCGCTCTGCGCCTCTTTCACCCACGCCGACATCGCATCCGAAATCCCCACCAGATGGGCCCTCTGCGACGCCGGAAATCCCTGCGAATCGTCGATTGCAGTCTCCGCTCCATCCAAGGTCCGTCCCAGCGTGAACCCGAATCCCTCCGTCTTCAGTACATTCAAAATCGATGGAGTCCACGCCGCCCCCGGAAAATTGATCGCCTGATTGAACGCCGTTTGATTTACATCCACGGGATAAAGCGCTTCGAACCGGCACGATGGCTGCGTCGCCTGCACATACGCGATAATCGCGTTTGTAAAATTCCCGATTAATTCCGGCAAAAAGGCGCACTCATTTGGATAACTCGCTGGACTCACCGTGTTCGTCGTGATCGTCGCCATCGCCGTTCCATACGTCGCCAGGAACTGGCTCTGCGTCCAATCGTCGTAAAACGGCATCCCGCCGTAATCCACTAACCCTCCGCCCGCCGGCAGTCCGTTCGTCGGCTCATACCACCACTGCACCTCTCCGAACTGCAAGAACGGAGTCATTCCCGCGCTCGCCTGAATCGTCGCCAGTTCCGCATACGCCTGCTGCCAGAACGCCAGACTCGTCGGCGAAAAATTCGTCTGTAGCGACGGGGTCGGCAGCAAGATCGGAGCCCCGGGTGCTCCCCCGCCCGGACTCGGCCCCCTCTGCGCGATCCCCGCCGCTACAGACGAATCCCCGTTCCCCAGCTCCATGCTCAGCGACGCCGTCCCCTCAATCCCATATCCATTCAGCGCGGTGAAGAAACTCGTCGTCCAATCCCTCGCCGCCCGATTCAACACCGGCGACGCGCTAAGATCCGTCAGCCACGTCCCATCCATTCCGCCCGCCAACGCCGATCCGCTCGCCGTCGCTTGCCAAGTCGTCGGATCCAATGTCGTCGCCGCCAGCGTATTCGCATTCCCCGCCGACCCCAGCATCCGAGCCGTAATCGTCAGCACATTTCCCGACGCGCTCGCCCAAAAACTCATGTACCCGTTGTTGAGCTCGTTCGCATACGCCGTCGCCAGCGTCTCCGCCGTGTCGCCCATGTGGATCAACTTCGTCAGCGCGACCCCCGCCACCGTCAGCGTCACTGTATCCGTCACCGCCGGATTCGTATCCGGCCCGCCCGTGAACGTCACCGTCGCCGTCGCGTACGCATTGCCCGAGTCCACCAGCTCGTAAAACCACAAAGCTCCCGCATAATGATTCGACCTCGCCGCAAACCCCAGCGTGTCGATCAACCACGCCGTCCGTTCCGGAGCCAGCGCCTGCGAATTCAGTGTGTCCCAATCCGTCGCCAGCGTCATCTTCGGTTCATTCGGAAACGTCGGCAGCGTCGTCGTCGGCACCGCCGCCTCGACGAAATCGAAATAGAACAACTCGCCGCTCGATCCAGCATTCGTCACCGTGACCGAATGACTCCCAGCCGCAAACGATCCCACCGGATACCGCACCAGCACATCCTCGCCCGCCAGTTCGAGACTCAGCGTCTGCTCCGCTCCTCCATCCACCGAAATCGTCACCGTCGACCCGTTATCCAAATACTCAGTCCCCAAATACAACGTGTGCGCGAAACCGCTCGCATACGCGCACGTCACCGAATCTCCCGGCGTCGTCGACAAATGTATCGTCCCGCCGGAGTAATTCCCCATTGACAATCCCACCGTCGGCGACCACGCGCCCGCATACGTCATCTCGTCCGACAAATCGTCGAATCGCAAACTCCCCGGCCCCGCCACCGAATAATCGAGCCCCGTGCCCGTTGCCGTCCAACCGCTCACCGCCACTTCAAATTCGCTTCTCGAAAAACTCCCCGCCTGCAAATCCGCCGCGTACGTCCATCGCAGCTTTCGAATTTGATTCGGATTTACGAGCGGATAAAGCGTCGTGTAATCGGGATCGATATATCCCGAAAGCGAACTAAACGGAATCGTCACCTGCCACTGCGTTGGCGACGTTCCTCCCGAAAGCGTCTGGCTCGCCGAATCCCAGCTCAGCGTCGACGCCCCTCCTGTCGCCGAGCACGCAAACGAATACACTCCGAACCGATTCCCGTTCTCTCCCGTCGTCGGACTCGCCGTCAAATCCACCCCGCCGGTGTAATAAACCGTCAGCGTGTCCCCGCTCCGCGTCGCCCTTAGGAAAGGATCGCTGGCGTACCCTGCCACGATCTGATCCAGCACTCCTCCAACCGATCCCTCCAACCCGGTGACTTGATACGTGATCGAACTTTCGAGGTATGCGATTCCCACATAATCGCCCGCCGTAAGCGTTCCCGACAACGTGAAATCCGCGTAAGCGCTAGCGTAACTCCCCGCCGCCGGCGTCGCGTAGCTCGCGATCGGAACCTGATAAACCTGCTCGGTCCCCATACTGTCCGGAGCCCAGACCCGCAAGAACGGCCAGCTCACCGTGTGATACAAATTCGAATCGAGCGCAATACAATTCGTCCGGGTCTCCAGATAACTCAGGGTGATTCCGCT
>JASHRP010000803.1 GCA_030037375.1 Bryobacteraceae bacterium
CGCTCGCCAGCCGATTTGGCGGGCGTCCAGACATTGATGTACAGGCAATCTTCGCTCGGCGGAGGATTATTGCCTCGGGCGGCCGCCGGCGGTGGCGCGGCTTTCGCCTGATCCGGGGCCCCCTTCGCGCCGCCGCCCCGTCCGCCGCGGCCACGCCCGCCTCCGCCTCCAGCGCCGGCCGTGCAAACCGGTCCAAACTCCGTCGCCATGCGCACGCCGTCCCACTTGGCTGGCGGCTGCGGATCCTTCCAGCGCAGGTCGCCGACCGGCGGAGCCGCAAAGGGGATACCTCTAAAAACGTGGACGTTCGGGTCCTTGGCCGTGGTTCCTTGGACGGAGCCGCTGTCCGTCTTTACAGTGTCCGGCAGGGCCGCCAGGGCCACGCTTGCCGCAATGCATCCGAAGGCGAGAAGAGAGAGTATCCGGTTCACAACAGCGCTCCTTAAATGGTTGGCTATGAAGCTTCGGCCTCTATGAAGCTTACGTCCGATGACGAGTATACGCAAGCGGGCGGTGGACTCAATCGCCGGGCGAGTTAATTGAGGCCCGCCAGAAAGGACCGCATCTCGCGGAGCACGTCGGCCTCATTGGATACGAAGACCAAGTGACTCGCATGCGGCAGCCGGACGACCCGAGCGGTCGGGACGCCCTGCTCGAAGGCCTTGGCTTGCTTTTCCACCCACGCCGTTTCACGGACCGAAAACTCCGCGGCTTCCTTGGGATCTTCAAGCCATGTGCCAATGTCATGCGGCACTGCGTAAATCGCGAGCGCTCGAACTGGAATGGACGAGTATTTCTTCATGCCAGTGAGAACCTGCTGTCCCACCCATGGCGGCGTTCGCGGGCTCCCGACTTTTCCATCCTTCGTTTCGCTCATCATCTGTCGAACCTCAGCTTCCGGGACGGAAACGCCCGCAACCCTTTTGAAGTACGCTTCGTATGCGGCGAAGCTTGCGAGGTCGGCACGCGCCGGTTGCGGCGGCTGAGGCGAGTTGTCCTGCAACTCCGACAGAGTCGAGCCCCTGCCATTATCGAAGGCGTATTGGTAAGCGGCGTCGAGGTACACCAAGCCTGAGACGCGGTCCGGATACCGCGAGCCAACGGAGCTCAGCTCTTCGCCACCTAAAGACTCGCCGGCGAGTACCGGTTTGTTCAGTTTCAGAGAATCGAGGACAGCGAGGACATCGTTGCCTAACGTGTCAGCGTCGTATCCAGCGGCGGGTACGATCGAGGCACCGAACCCGCGTCGCGTAATGCCATAGACATGATTGCTGCTGGTAAGTTTTGGGGCGAAGTCATCGAACGCGTGCGCGGTATTACCGAGCCCTGAGAGAAGAACGATCGGCCGGCCCGAGCCGCCCCAGTCCAGAACCTCTAGCGATACACCCTGACTGACGGTCACGAATTGGCCCTTGTGCGGCGACGGATCGCGCCAGGGGCCGGGCTGTTGTGCGAGCAAAAGCCCAGAC
Source organism: Bryobacteraceae bacterium (assembly GCA_030037375.1). Classification (GTDB taxonomy): domain Bacteria; phylum Acidobacteriota; class Terriglobia; order Bryobacterales; family Bryobacteraceae; genus Palsa-187. The sequence goes on from JASHRP010000803.1 coordinate 1,470, forward strand.
ATCGTGCAGAGCACCAGAGCCCTCATGCGTGAACGCTTCAAACGGAGCGGACTACTTCACTGCCGACAATCCCTCGCTCATCTCGATCAACGTCCCGAACGGATCTTGGAACACGGCGAAGCCGGCATTCATCTGCGCGTTCTTTCCGTTGTACGGACTGTCGAGCTTGATCCCGCCTTCTTCCAGCTTCTTGACCTGCGCGGCCAGGTCTACTACCTCGAGGCCGATGCGATCGAACGCGCGTCCCCGGGTAGGAGCCACCGGCCCCTTCGCTTGCTCGAAGACAATGCTCGAACCGGGAATGTTCGCGACCATTTCTTTTCCGTGCTTGACCATGTCCGCGCCGAAGTATTTCGCGTACCACGCCTGCGCCTCCGCCACGTTCGGGACTACCATCCCGATCGTGTCCGCCTCGATCGGCCCCTTCAGCGATTTGTCTTGGGTAATCCTCACCTTAATTTTGTCGGGCGACATGAGATAGACCTGCGTTGCCGAGCCTCCGGCAACCGGCGTGATCCCGGCCGCGGACCACTGTGCTAGCGACGCCTTAAGATCCTTCACCGAAAACCCGATGAAATCGAGCGACGAACCCTCCGAGCCCAGCAATTCCGCGGGAGGCGCGGGGTTTGGAGCTTGCTTGCCCCGCCCGCCGCCCGCGCCGATGTTCAGAATCAGCAGGCCGGGGAATTTGGTCAGGTTCAGCCTTCCAGCGAACTGCACCGGCGCTCCGCCAAGCGTTTGCCAGAACTTGTTCGCCGCGTCCACATCCTTGGCGCGCAGTACGTCGTGGCCTGCGGAAATGCCCGCTTTGTTCGGGGCGGGAAGCTGAGGGAATACGGGCAGCGCAGCCAATACCAAGGCGGAAATGAACTGTAGTCTCATGGCGTTTCGCCGATCATATCACGCTCCTTCATACCACAGTCATTCATATCGAAGGGCCTGGATCGGATCCACGCGGCTGGCGCGCATCGCCGGCAGCCATACCGCGATCACCGCGACGCCGATCAGAATCAAGGGAACCGCGGAGAATACCAGCGGGTCCCAGGTCTTGACTCCATAAAGGAAACTCGCGATCAGGCGCGTGAGTGCGAAGGCCGCGGCAAGCCCGCAGACTACGCCAACCAACGCCAGTTGCAATCCCTGAAAGACCACCATGTTGCGGATGCGCCGCGATTCCGCTCCCAGCGCCAGCCGGATCCCGATCTCCTGGCTGCGCTGCGCCACGGAATACGCCATCAGTCCGTAAATTCCGATCGCCGCAAGCAGCAGCGCCGCGCAACCGAAAATCGTCAGAACCAGCGTGTTGAAGTCCTCCGTCGCCGTCGAGCGCGAGCGTGTTTCCTCCATCGTGCGCACCGCCGCCACGGGCAAGCCACTCGCCTCGCGCAGCTCTTTTTGGATGACGGAACTCAGCGACATAGGTGCGATGTGAGTCCGGATCACCCACGCCCACGGGATGATCTGTGCGGCCAATGTTGTCTCACCGTCCGTCATCTGCGCGGCCGGGACGTACATATTCGGCCGTGGGTCGCGATTGAGAGCCCCATCGCGCACATCGCCGACCACGCCGATGATCTGGCGCGGAGGCTCCAGGTCGAACTCCGGTCCAACTCCATGGCCAATGACAATGCGGTCGTTGAGCGGATCGCCATTCGGCCAGAACTGTTTCGCCAACGCCTGATTGATGATCGCGACCGGAGGGCCGCCGTCGTCCTGTTCGCGGAAGGAGCGTCCGCGCAGGACGGGAATCTTGAACGCCTCGAAATATCCCGCGGAAACCAGCGTCCATCCACCTCCGCCCCGCGAGGCTGGCCCGTCGGGACGGCCAGGAATTTGGAACGGCAAACCGAAGCCGCCCTCCAGCGGCACGCAGCACGTGGTTGCCACGACCTCCACTCCGGGAATCGCGCTGACCCTCCGAGTCCCTTCATGAACCAGTTGCGTGATCCCTGAGGGTTTCGCGAATTGCGGCCCGGTCAGCGACATCCGCATGGTCAGGACGTTGTGCGAATCGAAGCCGGGATTCACCTCCCGGATCGCTACGAAGCTTCGGATCAGCAGCGCCGCTCCGATCAGCAGCACCACGGCCAGCGCCATTTCGGTGGTTACCAGCAATGCGCGCGTCTTGTTGTGCCGCAATCCGGTGCCACTGCGGCTGCTGCTCTCTTTCAAAGTGCTGTTCAAATCAGCCCGCGACGACTGCAGAGCCGGAACCGATCCGAACAATAGGCCCGTCAAGATCGATACGCCGAGCGTGAATGCCAAGACTCGCCAATCCAAACCCACGTTGGCCCCGCCAGGCCCGATGCGAGGAATGTTTCCGGGATTGAGGCTGAGCAGCGCCCGGATGCCTGCGTAGCCCGCCGCCAGTCCCAACACTCCGCCGGCCAGCGATAGCATCACGCTCTCGGTCAGAAGCTGGCGGACAATCCTGCCGCGTCCCGCGCCCACGGCCGCGCGAATCGCGATCTCGCGTTTGCGTCCGGTCGCGCGCGCCAGCAGCAAATTGGCTACATTCGCGCAAGCGATCAGAAGCACCAAGCTGACCGCGCCCAACAGAATCAGAAGGGAGGTGCGCGCGTCACCCACGACAGCATCCTGTAAGGATTGGACTCCGAACCCGGTTCTCTCTGGAAAATCGCCGGGCCACTGGCGCACATATGCCTGGAAGCTGGCTTGCAGACGTGCGTCCGCGGCGGCCAGGGTAATGCCCGGCTTCATCCGGCCAATCACATAGAAGAAGTGCCCATGCGCCGCGCTATTCGGATCGATCTGGAAGGGAATGTAGACGTCGGGAGGCTGATCGATTTCGATTTTGAGATTGGGTCCCGCGACGCCGATAATCTCGTAGCGCTCCCCGCTCAAAGTCACTCGCCTGCCGATCACCTGAGGATCGCCGCCGTAGTGGCGCTTCCAGAACGCGTAAGACAGCACCATCGTTTTCGGCGCGTTGGGCAGGTCTTCTTCGGCCGTGTAGGTTCTGCCGTAAAGAATGTCCGCCCCGCAGATTCGCAGGAAGTTTGCGCTGGCTCGCGTGGCCTGGATCTGCTCCGGAAACGCTTCCCCGGTCAGATTTGCAACTTCGAATGCATAGGCTGAAATATCCTCGAAGGCGCCGGTTTGCTGCCGCCACCAGTTGAACTCGGTCGGCGCCGCCGTGCCTCCGCGCCCATCTTTGAACGTGTTCTGAAACATCACGATCCGCTCGGGATGCGGGTAATCGAACGGCCTGAGCAGAACCGAGTTGACCACCGAGAAGATTGCCGTATTCGTCCCGATGCCCAGCGCCAGAGCAGCGACGGCCGCTATCGTGAAGCTCGGAGTCTGGAGAAACATCCGAAGGGAGTGTTTTACGTCCTTCAAGAAGGCGTCCATGGCGTGTTTAGACGAGAAATCCGCCCCGAAGTTCCGCTCGTCTTTACGCCTTCGGGTTGTATAATCCAGGTGCCAGGAAACGCGAGCCTGAGAGCTGGCGTCTAAAATCTGCCGCGCTTAGGAGGCGCAGATGTCGAAACCCTTAATGTTATCGATCGGCGGTAAGGTTGGTGAAGCTACCCCCATGAATGCCGAGCAATCCCCGGCCCCCGCCGCGCCAAGTCAATCGGCGCAGGTTCCCCACGCCCCCGCAAACGACCACCCCTCGTCCATGCCGGACCACGCCATTTCCTCCGACTCCCTGGCCCAGGTTTGCGAGGTTCTCAAGCGCCACGAAGAGACTCTTCGCGACTTGGTGATCGAAGTGAGGCTGCTATATTTCAACCTCTCGGATAAAGAGCGCCAGCGCCTGGAAACGCGGCGGCAACAAGTCACCTTCGAGGTTCGCAACAATTTCGCGGGCAATATTCGCGCCCTGGAAGAAGCGATTTCGCAGCTTCGCGCCAATCGCTAGCGCAGCGGAAACTGCGCCTCTGGATAGTTTCGGCGCAGCTCGTCCAAAAGGCCGCGCGGCCGGTCCTTCAAATAGACATCGAAGAACGTGTGGACGTAATCCGCGGTTATCGCGAGCCCGCGCCGCTGGTACAACCCTCCCGTAAGAAAAAACGCCGGCGCTAAGAGATAGCGCGTCTTCACCAGAATCTGATCGCTGAAACTGAAGTGATTCGCGCCGCTGATGGTCACATAGAGACGGTTATCCGGCAGGCGATCGTACAGCGCACGCAGCTTGCCCAGCACTTCCGCGGACCCCGGAAGCGAAATACTCATGTTCTCGATCATGAACATAAAGGGCTGATGCACGCCTTCGCGCAGCACGCTGCCGAACGGATCGCCGTCGATATCGATCCCCGCCTTGCAGCGCGGATCTTCATGGCAGAACTGCAACGACTGCGCTCCGCCAAACGAATGTCCGAACATGCCGAGCCTGTGGAGATCCAGCCTCCCGGTAAACCGGCCTTGTGGACCGGCCGAATTGAGACTCTCCAATCGATCGACGACAAACTTGGTGTCATCTACCCATAGCGCAAGAAGGCGCTCAATCAGGCCATCCAGCTCCGGCCCATCGAAGTTCTCGGGATTTAGTTCCTGCGGGCGCGGGACGATGCGGCCGTCCGGGAACACCACAAGGCCCGTTCGATAAGGCGCGTCGAAACCAACCACTAAATACCCGTGGCTCGCCAGGTCTTCGACCAGCGTCGTGTAATCCGTGCTCAGGGCTCCTAATCCAGCGCGAAAAATCACCACCGGATAGGCGGGCTCTTCCGCGGAAATCGGGGCGTCCTGCCAACTGTGCACGCGAACCTGCGCGCCATCGCGCGTGAATAAATCGTCCATCAGCCAACGCGAGAATTCCGCGCCCTTTGTACGCTCAT
>JASHRP010000804.1 GCA_030037375.1 Bryobacteraceae bacterium
CGGCGCACCCGGGAGATCGGCGTGCGGATGGCGATCGGCGCGACGGTCGAAGATATCCGCGGAATGATCTTCAGCGAAGGGATGCTGCCGGTGGCTGCGGGGGCGGTCCTGGGTCTTGCCGCGTCGCTGGCCGTAAATCGAGTGTTGCAGTCACAATTGGTCGGCGTCTCGCCTTACGATCCAGCGACCATGGCTTCCGCTCCAGTGATACTGGCTTTGGTGGCGTTGCTCGCGTGCGGGATACCGGCGCGGCGGGCGATGAGTGTCGATCCGGCAAACGCGCTTCGCCACGACTGAGCTAAGCCCATAGCTATAATCGAGGCGAAGGATGACGCTCACGGCACTCAAACTCGAAGATCATCTTCCGGCGACGCTGACCGCACCCGGGCTCAGCGAGGCGGAGTTCCTTGCGCTGGCGGAGGAATTTCCGGACTGTTTTCTGGAGTACACAGCGGAGGGGACCGTCCTCATCATGCCGCCGACAGATCCGAGAACGAGTGCGCGTGTTGCACAGGTTGGATATCAGCTTGTGCGGTGGAACAAAACCCAAGGACGCGGAATCGTGATTGGTCCGGACGGCGGCTTCTTCCTACCCGACGGCTCACGGCGTTCGCCGGACGCTGCCTGGTTTAATGCCGAGCGTTGGAACAACGCTCAGCGCCCAGAAACGCTCTTCCCGGAATTCGCTCCCGAATTCGTCGTCGAGGTGCGCTCTCCGAAGCAACGCCGACGCCCGCTTCGCGAAAAGATGGCGGAGTACATCGCCAACGGCGTCCAACTCGGCTGGCTGATCGATCCGATTGAGCATTCTGTCGAGATCTATCGCGCGGGGCGCGAGCCGAAGCTTCTTCAGAACCCGGCCACCGTTTCCGGCGAGGGTCCGGTTGAGGGCTTCGCGCTCGATTTGAGCGGCATCCTTTGAGTAATTCGCCCGCACAACTGAGCCCGGCGCGAAAGCGTCCCGTGAGTTCCTGTGAATGCTTGGGGCTGCGCCGGCCCTGTGCGGGCTTCTAACGGACATTAAATCGTGAGCTGCGGAAACCTGCCCGACTGGACACTTTCCTTGCGGTCCAAGCGGGCGCGGCGGCGACGCTCAGCGGTTTGGTGTTCGTCGCGGTCTCGGTGAATCTGACAGACATTATCGGCAATCCGATGCTGACTCGCCGCGCGGCGGAATCGATCTTATCGGTCAGCATGGCGCGGACACGCCGCGCCATGTCAGTTTCTCGAAGCATTCGTGATCTCCAGCGCGGCATTGGTTCCGCGACAGCCAGAGCAAGCGATGGCGATTGAGGTTCTCGGGATCGGAGTGCTGTTCTGGATTTTGCAACTGTCGGGGAACATCCGCTATCTACGGAGGAGAGTGGGGCGCCCGTGGTCATGGTTTTGGCCACGCGCGGTGCTGAGCCAGCTCGCGACGATTCCGTTCTGCGTGGCCGGATACTTTTACTGCTCGAAACTTGCGGCGCGGTTTACTGGCTGGCGCCGGGATGTCTTTTCTCTTTCGCGGCGGGCACGATGAATGCGTGCGTTTTGCTGGTGGGGATCAAGCGGTAAGATGCGTCTCGGCGGCGGATGAGCCGCCGGCCATTCGCATGAGGCCGTTCACCAGATCGCGGACGGTCATCGCCTGCGCGCTCAACTCTTCCGCCGCGGCGGCGCTTTCTTCCGCGCTTGCCGCCGTGGTTTGAGTAACGGACTTCACTTGAGTGATCGCATTGGTCACGTTCTGAATGCCCTGCACCTGCTGGCGGCTTGCTTCGTTGACCTCGGCGATCATCTGCTCAACTTTATTGGCGCTGTCGGTGATCCCGCGAATCGCGAGCGCGACCTGCTCCAGTTTGTTCGACCCTGCGTTCGAATTGCCGATCGATTCCTCGATCAAGCCGGCCGTCTCTTTCGCGGCCACTGCCGCGCGCTGCGCCAGGCTGCGCACTTCCTCAGCCACGACGGCAAAACCCTTCCCCGCCTCGCCCGCGCGCGCGGCTTCGACCGCGGCGTTCAGCGCGAGAATATTGGTCTGGAACGCGATTTCATCGATGGTCTTGTTGATGCGCGCGACTTTTTCGCTGGATTCCTTGATCAGCTTCATGGAGGCTTGCATTTCAGATAAAGCGGAGTTGGACCGCTCGACCTGCGATGCCGCTTCGCCCATCATCGCGGCCGCTTGAGCGGCATTCTCGCCGCTGCGCCGGGTCATCGCGGTCATTTCCTCCACTGAGGACGAAATTTCCTGAATGGAGGCCGCTTGCTCCGAAGCGCCGTGGGAAAGAGTCTGACTGCCGGAGGCGATTTGTCCGGAGGCAGTGGCTACCTGCGCTCCGCCGGCGCGAAGCTCGTGAAGCGATCCGCGCAGCGTCTTGATGATGCCGCGCGTCACCCCGAACAGAAGCAGGCTCACCGCGATCGCGATCGCGCTCACCGCCAGGATAGTCCACCGTGCGGAGGCATGGGTAGCTGCGCCATCGTCACGGGCTTCGCCCATTTCCCTCATGACCTGCGCCTGCATGTCCGCTGAGGCCTTAGTGATCTCCTCATAACGCGGCTTGTTTTCCTTGACGCTCAAGAGTTGCGCATCCTCCACCTTGCCCTGATCGAGCAACTGGTGAACCTGGCGATAAGTGACGACCCAACCGTCGAGATCCGATTGGATCTGCGTGAGACGCTGCTGATTCTCGCTGGATTTGAACAGCGCGCGTGACTTTTCGATGAGCTTCGCCATATCGGCCGCGGTGCTGACTTCTATCTCCTTCCAGTGCTTTACCAGTTCGTCATTGCCGGTGTATGCATTGAGAATCGCGGTCTTCTCCGCGAGAAAAAGGGTTTGCGTGGATGCGCCAAGCTGGCCGGCGAGCTGAATCTTGTCCGACATTTCACCCGCCGCGAACGCCATGTGTCCTTGAACCTTGGCAAGCGATACGATCGCCACTGCCCCGAGAGCAACGACCAGAAGCGCCAACACCGCGGTCGCGGTAAACAGCTTCTTGCCGATCGACCAATTGCGCATGCAATACCCTCCATTGAGCGCATCGGCGCGCGGGGGAGGAATGTGAGAAGTTACTTTTTTGCCACGGGGATCGCGTCGCCGAGGTTCATTGATCCGCCGCCTTCGCTCACGTAGTTGCGGTTCCAAGAGGGTATTTCGATGCTGACGTCTCCCTTGACCACCGCTTGGCAGCCCAGGCGGGAATGTCTGGTGAGGCCCGGCGCCAACTCTACGCGGTCCAGTTCATCATCTTCAGGTTCGGAGAGATTGTCGTCGCCGCTTTGCACGATTACATGGCACGTGGTGCAAGCGCAGCTTCCTCCGCAGGCGTGCTCGAGCTGGATCCCGAAATTGAGCGCCACATCTAAAATCGATTCCGGCTTGCCATGTTTTTCGTAGGGAAGCTTGCCGTGCTCGAACTCGACCGTTTTGTCGAGATTGGTAAACGTGACCTTGGGCACACATTCATTCTAGCGGGATCGACGATTGCCTCATCCGCTATTCTGGTGATTCATGTTTCACGTCTTGGAAAAACGGATCGCCGCGGCGATTGGATCGCGGATTAAAGCGCTGTATGGAGTTGAGGCGACTCCACAAACCGAGCAGCCGAAGCAGGCATCGTTTGGAGAAATTGCGTTGCCGGCGGCATTCCAGCTCGCGCGCGAGTTGAAGAAGGCCCCGCGGGCGATCGCACAGGAGCTTCTGTCGGAAGCGGATGCGATCGAAGGCATCGCGGCGATTGAGATCGCGGGCAACGGATATTTGAATGTCCGCTTGGACCGCGGTTATTACGGAGCGAAGCTGCTGGAAGGCGCGGGCGAGGAGCGGCCGGAGCACGCGGGCAAGATCATCGTCGAGCACACGAATATCAATCCCAATAAGGCCGCGCACATCGGGCATTTGCGCAACGCGATTTTGGGCGATACGTTCGTGCGCATGCTGCGTTCTACGGGCCGCAACGTCGAAGTACAGAATTACATCGACAACACCGGGGTTCAGGTGGCGGACGTGGTGGTCGGGTTTCTGCACCCGGAGGTTTTTCCGCCTATTAAGAAGGAACCGTTCGATTACTTGTGCTGGGATTTGTACGCGGCTGTGTCGTCGTATTACGAGGAGCATAAGGAGGCGCTGGAATGGCGGCGCAACACACTGCACGCGATTGAGTCCGGGCATGGCGCTGAAGCGGAGAAGGCGCACGAGGTTTCCGATCGGATCGTGCACGCGCATCTCGCGACAATGTGGCGGCTGAACATTGCGTACGATGTGCTGCCGCGCGAGAGTGAGATCCTGCATTTGAAATTTTGGGCGACGGCGTTCGAGCTGCTGCGGCAGCGGAAGGCGATTTACCTCGAAACCGAGGGCAAGAACAAAGGCTGCTGGGTGATGCCGGGATCGGCGTTTCGCCAAGCTGTGAACCCGGAAGCCGCGAGCGAAGAGGGCGAAGACACCAAGGTGATCGTGCGGTCGAACGGCACGGAGACGTATGTGGGCAAGGATATCGCCTATCAGCTTTGGAAATTCGGGCTGCTGGGCAAGGATTTCCACTATCAGCAGTGGCACACGTATGAGAACGGGCACGTGGTGTGGTCAACGACCGATGAACCCCAAGACGAATTGCAGCACTTCGGACGCGGCCGGAAGGTGTACAACGTGATCGATTCGCGCCAGTCTTATTTACAGGACGTGGTGGTGGCGGGGTTGCGCGCTTTGGGGTTCGAGCGCCAGGCGGAGGCGAGCATTCATTTTTCCTACGAGATGGTCGCGCTTTCGCCGAGGACTTGTGTGGATTTGGGAATCGAGCTGTCCGAAGAGGACAAGAAGCGGCCGTATGTCGAGGTGTCGGGGCGGAAGGGGCTCGGCGTGAAGGCGGACGATTTGATCGACAAGCTGATCGAGCGTGCGCTGGAAGAAGTTACGTCGCGGCACGCGGAGGAGCCGGAGGAGTCGCGCCGCGAAGCAGCGACGAAGATCGCGGTCGGAGCCTTGCGCTATTTCATGCTGAAGTACACGCGCAATTCGGTGATCGCGTTCGATATGAGCGAGGCGCTGAGCTTCGAAGGCGAGACCGGACCGTACGTGCAATACGCGGCGGTGCGGGCTCGCAATATATTGCGCAAGTTAGAGGAGCGGGGCGAATCGCTGCCGGACTTCGCGGCTGAGCTTACGCGGGAAGCGATGGCTCGGCAATTGGAATCCGAAGACTGCTGGCAACTGCTGCTCTCGGCATCGAAGGCGGGATCGGCGGTGGAGCGGGCGGTCGCGAGCGGTGAGCCTTCGCACGTCGCACGCTATGCTTTTCAGCTCGCGCAGGCGTTCAGCAACTTTTATCACGGGTATCCGGTGCTGACGGAGACGGATCGCGAGAAGAAGACGTTTCTGTTGTGGATGACGGATTATTTCCGAGGGCAGTTGGAGCGGACGCTGGATGTGTTGGGGATTCAGGTGCCGGAGTATATGTAGGAAGGGCCGACGTGAAGGTTCGAGACGTTCTCAAGCTTCTCGCGAAGGACGGCTGGGAAATGAGGAACCTAAGACGAAAAAATCCATACTGAAGCAGGCAGGGCTGCTATGAAATACCCGACACTTATTGCTCCAACGCGCACGGGATACAGTGCCCACGTGCCAAATCTTCCAGGCTGTATCGCCACCGGCAGGACATTGAAGGAGGTTAAACAGCGAATGGCGAAAGGCATCGAGATGCATCTGGCCGCCATGCGGGAGGGTGGAGACGAGATTCCCGAGCCGTCACGCGTCGAGCTCGTGGATGGT
>JASHRP010000805.1 GCA_030037375.1 Bryobacteraceae bacterium
GTGCTGCCGACGGTTGTGGCGATCGCAGGCGCATCGAATGCGGGCCTTGCGGGGCCGGCGCGTGGAAATACGACGCTGAGCCTGCAAGGCGGCATCGGAACCGCGCTCGCCCAGGTGCTCGATCGCGATTTCCCCACGGAGCGAATTGGAGCATTCGTTTCCGCTCCGGTCTATAACCGGCAGGCTGCCGCGGACCAGGGAGTCGAGCAGCTTCAATTGCGGCAGACGCAGCTCACCACGGAGAAGTCGCTCAGCCAGGTGACGGTAGATATTTCGAACGACGTAATCGCGGTGCGGCAAGCTCGCGCCCGTTACGCGGCGGCGGTGAAGAATCAGGAATTACAACGGCAACTGCTGGACGCGGAGCAGCGGAAATTCCTGCTGGGCGCATCGACTCCCTATAACGTGACCCAGCAGCAGCGAGACTTGGCGAGCGCGTCGGCAACCGTGATTTCAGCGATGGTCTCTTACAGCACGGCGCGAGTGGCGCTGGATCAAGCCACGGGCTCGACGCTCGAAACGAATCACGTCTCGATCGGCGAGGCGCAGACAGGAGCGGTGGCGCGGCCGTCGGCGCTGCCGGCGAACTTGCCGCAAGCGCCGCAATAAGGCTAGCGTCCGACTGCGGCGGCGGGTGCGCGGCGCAGCGCAGGCTTTGGCTTCGAGCGGTTCTTGTAGACTCGATACCCCAGCAGCACCGCGAGAATCCCGGCGTACATCAGCGGCAGGCGAACGTCGGACTTGACCAGCAGATAGTAGTGCGTCACCGCGGCGATCCCGCAGAAGTACACCAGCCGGTGCAGCTTTTGCCAGCGCTTGTACCCGAGGCGGCGAACCCATCCGGCGGTTGAAGTGATCGCCAGCGGAACCATCCCGAGCAGCGCGGCCATTCCGACGGTGATGTACCACCGCTTCAGAATGTCTTTCCACATTTCACTGGGGTCGAACGCTTTATCGAGCCACGCCCAGGTGAATAGATGGCACATTCCATAGAAGAACGCGAACAGGCCGAGCATGCGGCGGAAACGCGTCAATTGCGGACGGTTCAGCAGATTGCGCAGCGGGGTCACCGCCAGCGTGATCAACAGGAAACGTAGAGTCCAGTCGCCCGTGAAATGGGTGATGAACTCGATCGGATTCGGCCCGAGATTTACGAAGAATGGGCTTTGCGAGACGGCGTTCGCGGCGGAATCCGGAAGGTCCATCAGCGCGACCAGGATCGGCGGCAGCAGGCGGACAAATGGGATCAAGCAGACCAAAAACAACGTGGCCTTGGTCCACTTGCTGGACAGAACCTTCGAGACACTCACTTCAATTTGTCGTGCGGACTAATAATTCTTGCGCAGGTCCATGAATGCGTACATTCCGGCGACCTGGTCGCCGTAGCCGTTGAACTTGAGAGTCTTGCGGCGGCTAAGCTCTCCCAGCCGGTTCTCCGTCGCTTGACTCCAGCGGGGATGGTCCACTTCCGGGTTCACGTTCGAATAGAAGCCGTACTCGCGGGAGTTGGCGATGTTCCAAGTGGTCGGCGGCTGGTTTTCGACCAAGCTGATTTTGTTGATGGATTTGATGCTCTTGAAGCCGTACTTCCACGGCACAACGATGCGCAAGGGAGCTCCATTCTGATTCGGCAAGGTCTGCCCATACAATCCCATGCAGAGCATGGTCAACGAATTCATCGCTTCATCCAAGCGAAGGCCCTCGACGTAAGGGAAGCGGATTCCAGCTTCACCCTGGGAAAGCATCGCTTTGCCATCGTAATAGCTGGTGAAGGCGACGTACTTCGCCTTGCTGTTCGGCGCGGCGACTTTGAGCAGCGCGCTCAGCGAGAACCCGATCCACGGCACCACAATCGACCACGCCTCGACGCATCGATGCCGGTAGATGCGTTCCTCCAGCGGAGCGAGCTTCATGATCGCGTTCAGATCCATCGTCTGCGGCTTGTCGGCTCCGGGGCCCTCGATCCGCACTTGCCACGGGTCAGGCACACGCCATTTAGGCGCGAGCTGCGCGGGATCTTCCTTGCCCGTGCCGAACTCGTAGAAATTGTTGTAGCCGCTGATCGTCGAAAACGGCGTTTCCTTCTCCGACACGCTAAATGGAGGCTGAGTCTTGGCCGCGTTGAGCTTGGTGGTCGCGGCCTGCGCGCTTCGCGGCACGGCCAGAGCGGCGGCTGCGGCGGCCGAAACGCCAAGGAACCGGCGGCGGTTCAGATATACGTCCTGGGGAGTTACGTCGGAATAGCGCAAATCAGGCTGTTTGCGGATGATCATGTCGTAATGCCTCACTCTTACTCTAACGCCGAAAAGGGATGGGTGGGAATCCCGGCCAGCCTTGACTCCCCGTACTGGCGCGATGCAAAGGCTTACGAAAGGTTTGAAGAACACGCCCTGCCGTAGGAACACCCTGAAGGCCGCCGAGAGTGCAGTCGCGATCTTCGTCAAGCCACCTGTAGGGCAAGGGCAGCGTTGATTGACGTCGTGACGCAGCCGAGGTAGGTTACGTGAGAGACCTCACAACTTATGCCTTGCCAGGTTACACTCCATATTCGGGAGTTTAGTAGGCCCCACGTTATTAAGGGCGGAGACGCCGTGGAGGAGGGCAAGGACACGCGCGATCTAACTGTAAAAGACGCGAGCGGGAAAGTGATTGGCCGGTATAAGGACTCGGTCGTGCTTGGTTGGTCTATCGAAAGAGAGCCAGTCGACCTCACCCATCTCTCGGCCGAGGAACTCGATCGGCTTAGCCAGGACCTTGAGAAACACGGCTACCGACTCCCTCCAGGAATCTCGGTGATAATCGACGGTGCAGGGCCCGATTGAACTTGGTGGCGCATGCCGGGTCCTCCTACGCAGCAAGAGGCGCAGGGAACTCTAGACGTTCGCCGGCTACCTCGGCAATGTTATGAACGGGGAGAATCGACAGTGTCGCTCATGCACCTCGGAGCGCTGGTTGAGGCAAATGACGCCAACGAAGGTGACTAACGAGCACGGTTCTTAGATCGAGAGGAGTCCGCGGAGGGCGTCGTTCACCGATTTCGAATCTGGAAACGCCTTGGCAATTTCGGGGTCAAGGAGCACGAGGTTGGTTCCGCGACGGAATTCGGTCACATACTTCCCACGGACGCCGCCTGAGAAGTCGTACTCGGCTCTCATGCCGTCAGTCTTGCGTTTAGAGCGCGCCTTCGTAACTACGTTTTTCATGCCTTGTCGCGATGCGAGCGCGCTGATCACCCGCACGCGCCCTTGCCTAACAGTATGAACCACAACTAAGAGTCTTCGCCTGCTAGACAGGCCAAGGATCACGAAGCGGTCTTCCAGGCCGGAATGGTCCGGGTCTGCGATGGTAATCGAAAGTGGATCTCCGAAAACTGTGGTGGCCTCCTGAAACTCGACGTGATGCTTTCGGCGATTTGAGAGCTCTTTCGAAGGATCCCACTCAAACAGCATTCTATTCACCTCGGCAACGTCAGGAATATCCGCCACAGCGTATCCACCATTGCGTGGCATCCCGCTGAGGCCATCAGGCTGCGGTGCTTGCGGTACGCCATGCCATAAAACCACCCTGCGATCGTCGCCATGATCACGTAGCGCCAGTTGGGAGCTGGGGCGTGCTGGATGTGGCTCAGCCCGAATACCACGGATACAATCGCCTGCGCTCCGTAGCGCGAACCGATCGAGCCTTCCAGCAGGTTTTGTAACAACCCGCGAAAGAACAGCTCCTCTGCAATCGCGACGAAGAGGAAGATGGTCACATAGTCCGCGATAAATTGCGGCACTCCGCGAAACGCGGGGGCCCAGCCGATGAAGCGCATCGCGAATCCGAGGGGTATCGCGATTACGCTATATCCGACGAGCGACAATGCGGCGTCGCGAACAATTGCCCACGATAACCCGAAATCGTAGCCGGCATCTTCCACGCCGCGCACGATCAGGAATGCCCAAGCTCCCACGCCGACGATGAACAGCCGAGCCATGAAATCGAGATTCACGGGCATGCTCCAGATCCCGCCGGTCAAATGAAATTGAACCGGAACGTAGAGCCATACCAGCGCCACGGCATCCTGCCAATTGATGCGACGGGGCTTCGATACCAGCGCGATCGCGAATAATCCCTGCGGCACGGCGCATAGGACCACAAGCTTCCCCAGCGCGGTCCAGCGAAAATCCTTTGTTCCGGCGGCGTACAGGAGATACGGAAGAACGAAGATAGCCGGCGCGATCGCCGGTCGAACGTGCTGCTTCAACCACTCCCGGACCGAGGCGAACCCCGGCGCGAGATAAAGCGCCGCGAGAAATACAAACGAGCCGTAAATGGAAGCCGCCGCGGAGAGGCCGACCGGGTACCGGCGGATTTCGACGCTCGCGTACCAGGCGAAAAACGCCACCAGTACGACGTACAGCAGCAGGAACGAGAGCCAGCCGCTCGACGGCGGACCGCCTACTTCACGGTCATGGTGACCGACGCGATATGCCGTTCCCATTCGAGCTGGAGCCTTACTCTGCCTCCGCCAAGATCGGCGAGCGTATATTTGAGCATCTCAATCACCGAGGGCGGCTTGCTCATGGTCATCTTGACGCGGCCAAGGTCCTTTGCGGCGTTGTACGTCAGGCCCCACTGGCCAGTCTCTTTGTTAACGATGAGTTGCCAGTTGTCCGGGTCCTTCACCCAGACGTAAAGCGTGTAGTCGCCCTTGGGAACGTTCAGACCGCCGATATCGAGATTCGCGTCGGTGTGGAGAGAAGTCGCCGAGTTCGCGCCCGCCCGCCACGCCGGATAGGTGGGGTCATTCGAAAGCAGGCCGCCGTCGCCGAATATTTTGCGGCCCCGCACCGACGGGGCGGAATAGTTAATCGTGATCTTCTTGCCGCCGGCCGTGACGCTCGCGGTTTCCGGCGGACTCTGCGCACGAGCGGTTCCGATCAGCAGGCAGAGTGAAGCGACAAGCAAGGTCGCGGATCTCATGCAAACCATTTTATCCGGCTTCGAACAGATTCCCTCGTCCGAGCAGCCACTGCGGGTCGAAGCGCCGCTTGACCGCGCGCATCGCCTCAATGGCATCCGGTTTATATTGCACCCGGAGCAGGTGCGCCTTGCGCTTGCCGAGCCCATGTTCCGCGCCAACCGTGCCGCCGATCTCGACAACCGCGCATGCGAGATCGTCAAGCACGGCTTTCGCGCGCGCGTGCTCCTCTTTGTTCGCCGGAAATGTGTTGATGTGCAGGTGCGCATCGCCGATGTGGCCGTACATGACGTAGGGAATGCCCAAGTCGCGATCGAGCGTGCTGCGGTAAATGCGAACTACTTCGCGGCACTTGTCGCGAGGCGCGGCGTAATCGGTTCCCAGCTTCATGAACCCGCCGCGATGGATGCGCTCTTGAACGCCCTCGGCGAGGCCGTGGCGGAAACGGCGGAAACGCTCGCGGTCCGACGGCGACGTGCCGAACCAGGAGGCATCTTCGAGGGCGTCCGTCATATCGAGATCGATTTCGCCTTCCTGCTCGACCATAACGGCCGCGGCTTGGGGAACCTGCATAATCTCTAAAGAGCCTCGGTCCAGGTATTCGAGCATGCGTAGGCCGGGCACGGGTCGCCAGCGTTCGACGGCGTCGATCGCGGCCTCTTCGGAGGGGAAGAACACCACGCCACCCATGATCTCCTTGGGCGCAGGGAGCAATTGCAGTTCGGCTTGTGTGACCACGCCGAGCGTGCCTTCGCTGCCGATGAACAGGTCGACGAAATCCATGCCGGGCGAGAGCCGATATCCCGCGGAATGTTTGCTGGTGCGGGGAAGGGGAATCGCGGGGACTTCGAAATCGATCGGCTGGCCGCGGCGGTATTCGGCGATTTGGCCGTCAGCAAGCGCGACGCGCAGGGATAAGACGTGAGCTCGCGTGGCGCCGTAGCGGAAGCTGCGCGAGCCGCTGGCGTTCGCGGCAATGTTGCCGCCAATGGAAGAGGTGTTCTCGGTGGGATCGGGCGCGTAGAATTGGCCGTTCGCCGGGGCCGCCGATTGGACATCGCGAAGGAGCGTTCCCGCTCCGACCACCGCGCGGCCGGGAGCAACTTCGAGGCGTTTGAAGTTGGTCATCGACACGCCCCAGCCGCCCTGCGGCGATGCTCCGCCGGCTAGGCCAGTCATGGCCCCCATCACCGTGACCGGAATGTTCTCATTTGAGGCCTGGGCGAGAATCGCCGCTAATTCCTCTTCGCCGCGCGGTGCGAAGACTTCGTCCGCGTGGCCGGGGTAACTGGAGGCGTCGGAGATCTCCACGATTTGAGTCTAGCAATAGCCACTATGACGCCGTGCTAGACTAGACTTA
>JASHRP010000806.1 GCA_030037375.1 Bryobacteraceae bacterium
GACTGCGCCTGATCACATTGCTGCGCGGCGGACCGAAGGCCGAGGAGACGTGCGCGATGTTCGCGAAACTCGCGTCAGACGCACAGCTTCAGCCGACCGGGTCCAGCACCTTGAAGTAGACCATTTGATCGACCAATTCCGGCCGCATGGGAGCTTTCACGGCGATGTGTACCGGTCCGGCGGGGATTCTCGCGGGAACGCGGAAACGCAAATCTTTTCCGGATTCGGATATGATTTCCACCCGGTACATGTTAGCGTCCTCGCTAATCAGGTAGATATCTTCGATGTGCTCGGCGTCGAGGGCATATCCCGTAACCATGACGACGTCTCCGGGGCGAGCTTCGGCCGGCATTACCTGATCGATGAAGACACCTTGAACGGGCAGCGTCGCGAACAGCTTCCAGGCCGGAATGGCGGTCAGGATCAGAACCGATGTAAGAAAGAATCGGTTGATCCGCGGCGTGCTTTTTTGGTTCGCGGGGGACATGGGGATTTGCTCCTTCGTCTGGAGGGATGCAATCCCATATCCGTAGCAGTTCTACAGTATTTACAAATGCTTAGCGCCGCTCCGAGCATCGATTGCGCGATATCGCGCACGGGCGGAGGGCTACCCGCTAGCCCTTCATGTGGCACTTGGCGCAATTACCTTTGGACTCAAATGCGGCCCCGCCCATGCGATGGCACGATGCGCAGGAGGTCATGCTCGTTTCAGCGGTCCGGTGCAGGGCGGCCTTGTAGTTGAGCGGGGCTTTCGCATCCTGCGCGAAGAGCTTGGGGTGACAGGCGGCGCAATCTCCCTTCTCGCGCATCACGTGCGCGGCGTGGTCGAAGGTCACGTTGCCGTTCTTGGTGACAAAAGTGAGCTTCGGAGGAGCAGCCTTCTGCTGTCCCATCAGCGCCAGAGTCCCTAGCAAGCCGCTGGCAAACGCAAGAGATACCATCAGAATACGCATACTTAACCGGTTCCTTTCGAGGTTATGACCTTTCCTGCCAAGTACTTCTATAGAACTCGCGAACAACGGAGGCCGATGCAAGCGAGTTTCTCGTGTGTTTTGAGGGCCGCATCGGCCCCTGTTCGCTTTCAAACAGAATAACAAGACAGAATTACCGTCGGATTGCCGGCTAGCGCCGGACTCAGTGACTCAAGAAGGCTTCCGCAGTCAGCACCATCAACACAATACCGATCAGGATCGCCGCCGCGCCGAAGACGCGCGAGATATTGACCGACGAGGACGTGGGAGCCTCGGCCGTGAGCGTCTCCAGCTTCCCTTCCTCGACCAGGCGGGCGTACTCCTCGGGATGCCGCTCCGCGAATTCTTCCTCAGTCTGCCGCCCGGTGAAAATGGTCACGTCCATCGGGAAATTCTGCGGCCGCAAATGCTCATTGAAGAAGTGCACGACGAAGATGTAGCTGACCGCCAGCAGAGCCTCTTCGCCATGGATCAGCAGCGCGACGTTCAACATCGATCCGGGCACGAGGCGCGCGAAAAAGGGAGCAAACCACATCGCGTAGCCGGAGATGCCGATCACGGCCATGCCCCAGAACACGCCCCAATAGTCGAGCTTCTCCCAGTACGTAAAGCGGTCGAACTTCGGCTGCGGCCCCATGAACAGGAACCAGCGAACCTGCCCGAAGAAGTCCTGGATATCTTTCAGGTTCGGCACCAGAGAATTGGGCCCCCATAACAGCCACCACTCCTTCTTGAGCAGGACGCGGCGGGCGATGTCCACGACGTGATACAGAAAATCGATGGTCAAGGCCACGGCAAGGAATTTGTGAACGAATAAGACAGCGGGAATTCCCCCCATGCCATTGGCCAGGGCGCGGCTCCATGCGGCGTTGCTGAAACGTAGCGCGAGCCCAGTGGCCGCCAGTCCCAAAAAGGTGACTACCAATACTGCGTGCAGCACCACCTGCTCCGTGGTGAAGCGAGTAAAGTAGCGTTCGCTGACGCCTTCGACAGTTCCGGCGGGAGCGCTCATGACCGTTCGTTCCTCCTGGGCGGCTGTGAATTCCCGGCGCGCGATCGGATAAACCACAGCAGCGTATGCAGCGCGGAGAATCCGAGGAAGCCGGCCAGCAGCGAGTTCATGAAGATGGCCGAGAGGTGCAACACGGGATAATCTTTGCCATTGTGTGAATCGGCGTGCGGCGAATACGTCACGAAGCTCGCATTGGCTCCCTTGTGGCACGCGCCGCAAGTCTGGATCAGATTGGCCTGCGAGACCGGCGACTTGGGGTCGGAGGCGGAAAGAACCTCGTGCGCGCCGTGGCAATCCCAGCAGTGCGCGGTTTCGGTGTAACCGAGGGCGGAGACCTGCGCGTGGAAGGTGTCCCGGTAAGTCCCGTACTTCTCGCGATGACAATCTCCGCAGGTTGCGGAGGTCTTCACCTGGAACGATGTTTCCCGCACGTTTGAGATTTGATGCGCGGTGTGGCAACTGGTGCAGACCGGCGCGCTGGTATCGCCGCCGTCGAAGGCTTGGCCATGGATGCCGGCTTTGTATTGCTGCTCGA
>JASHRP010000807.1 GCA_030037375.1 Bryobacteraceae bacterium
TCCACCGCCCCGACTACGAGTGTTTTTACACCCAAACCAAAATCAGAAAGGAGGCCTCGCGGCGGTCGCTCCGCTCCCACCTTCAGGCTCATTCTTCAATGAGAATATGCTCCTGAAGGCAGGAAAACTATCGAATTTCGACTCGCGAGACTTCGCCATCCGTCAGCCGGACCACGCCAAACATCGCGTTGTTCGCCGCATAGTTGAAGATCTCCAGGAGATGGCCGTCGTCGAACATCGTGATCCTGGACGCCGGAGTTCCTAGCTTCAACAGATCCGCCCGTGGGGTGCCGGGCGCGACCGTTTCCAGGTCCTTGGCCGTGACTACCGGAGGCGGAGGCGGTACCGGCGCAACAACGGGCGCGGGAACCGGCGGAGCCGGAGGCGGCGGCACAGGTGTTGAGATTGCGACTGCGCGCGAGGGCGCGGGCGGAGGTTCGGGAACGCCGCCGGAAATGTGCTGAGGCTTCTCGCGAGGCGCACGATCAACTGAAGCGCGAGCTGGTTTCGGCTTGGCCGCTGGTTTCGGTGTTGCTGGCGCGGAAGCGGCCGGGGCATCGGGCTTGGTGACCTTCGCTTCAGTGCTCGGCTGTTCCGTATTCGCGGGCGGCTTCGGCGCGGCTTGCTTTGCGGGATCTTGCTTGGCAGCGGCTTTCGTATGGTCGTCCACTTTCCCGAAGACGTTTGTGAGCTGATCGCTAAGGCTCTTGCCCGCGGCGCCGCCCACCGTGCCTCCCGCGGCCGCCACGCCGACCTCCGTGATGGTCTGCGCAAAGACCGAACCCGTCATCGTAACCGCAAGGGCGACCAGGCCGAAGCTTCGCATACCCACTCCTCCAAATTGAATGTTAAACCGGCATGGAGCGGTCTCCAAGACGCCAATTACCTTAGTACGCCAGGCAAATGCGCTCTAGCTCCCGCAACCCGCGGCTATAGTGGAGGGTATGGGCGAACCCGGAAACGATTTGGCATCAAGGCGCTGCGTCCCTTGCAGAGGCGGAACGCCGCCGCTCAAAGGGGATGAGTTGATGAACCTCTCGGCTCAACTCCCGGATTGGAGCTTGGTCGACGGGCATCATATCGAAAAGTCGTTTAAGCTCCCCAACTTCAAGAGCGCATTGGCGTTCGTGAACCGGATCGGAGAGATCGCCGAGGAACAAGGCCATCACCCGGATATTTGTTTCGGCTGGGGCAACGTGAAGGTGACGCTGTTCACGCACAAGATCTCAGGGCTAACCGAGAGCGATTTCATTCTTGCGGCGAAGGTGGACCGGTTGTACCTCCCGAAATAGGTTTTCGGCCGTGAATGAACGGGGATGAACGCGAATGGAAAACTCTTCTCCACTCGATCCGCGGCTTCTGAAAGTTGATCAACAAGCCGAGCCGGAGACCGGGGGCTTTCAGGTAGTTAATGCATTGTGCCAAGTGCTGGTTTGTGAAACATTCGACGCATTTGAGCTCCACAATCATGCTGCTTTCAACCACGAGGTCAGCCATGTAGTGTCCCGCGCAATGGCCCTTGTAATGAACAGGGAAGGCGACTTCCGTCTTCGCGGACACACCCCGCATCGTAAGTTCGCTCAGCAATGCCCTGGAATAGACCTTTTCAAGGAATCCGCATCCCAAGACATTTGAGACCTCATAGGCTGCACCGACGATCAACTCAACTAAAGAATCACGTTTATCCCCGTTCATTTACGGCCCAAACTCTTGTGCCCTGAGCCCCCCAGGAATCTCAGGTAGAATAAGGGTCGTGCAACCGGAAGCGGCGCTCCAATACGCCACAGGACAGCTCCAGAAAGTTCGCGAGGAGATCGGGAAGATCATCGTCGGCCAGCAGGACGTGGTCGACGGAGTGCTCACTTGTCTGCTCTCCGGCGGACACGTGTTACTCGAAGGCGTCCCCGGTCTTGGCAAGACAACCTTGCTGCGCACGCTTGCGCGGGTCCTGCAATTGAAGTACTCGCGCATCCAATTCACGCCCGATCTCATGCCCGCCGACATCGTCGGCAGCATGCTGATCGACACCGAGAGCGGTTCGAAGGTTTTGCGCTTCCAACCGGGCCCGATCTTCGCGCATCTTGTGCTTGCCGACGAGATCAATCGCGCCACGCCGAAGACGCAAAGCGCCCTGCTCGAAGCCATGCAGGAGCACACGGTCACCAGCGGTTCCGGAACCCACGAGCTCGAACCGCCGTTTCTCGTCATGGCGACGCAGAATCCGATCGAGATGGAGGGAACGTATCCGCTGCCGGAGGCGCAGCTCGACCGGTTCCTGATGAAGATCCTGGTCAAGTATCCTTCGCGGAGCGATTTGGGATCGATCGTCGAGCGCACGATTCAAAAGGACGAGGCATCCATCGGTCCCGTGCTCAATCGGGAAGAGATTTTGAGATTGAAGGACATCTGTCATCAGGTTCTGGTCGCTCCGCATGTACAGGATCACGCGATCGATCTGGTCATGGCCACGCAACCGGACACAGGCGAGGGCCATGAATTGGCGCGCAAGTTTATCCGCTATGGAAGCTCGCCCCGAGGCGCGCAGGCTTTGGTTGAGTGCGGACGCGTGCGCGCGCTGATGCACAAACGGCTGAATCTTTCGGTCGAGGATATCGATGCGATTGCTCCGGCGGTGTTGCGCCATCGCATCATTCTCAATTTCGACGCTCACGCCGAAGGCCAGACCCCCGAGACGATTCTTTCCAAGATCATTCCCAGCGTTGCATCCACTGCCGGGACGGCCGCGCGGTAACCGGAGCCATCCACAGTGGTTGAGCCGTTGATCGACACACCGACGCTCGAAAAGCTCGAGCGGCTGACGATCCATTGGGAGAAATCGCAGCGCGGTCTAGTTGGCGGGCACCAGCCGACGCGCTTCGCCGGAGCGGGCCAGGAATTTCTCGATCACCGGCACTTCACCCAAGGCGACGATCTTCGCGCGATAAATTGGCGAGCCTATCTTCGGCTCGAAAAACTATTCCTGAAGATGTTTCAACTGGAACCGCGAATTCCCGTGCGCGTCATGATTGATGTCAGCCAGTCCATGGAAAATGGCAGCGGCGGCGCGGGTAAGATTTCCAAGTTCGACTACGCGCGCAAGCTGGCCGCCGCGCTGTGCTATATCGGGTTGGTGCGGCTGGACGCGATTTGCCTGCAACCCTTCGGCTCCAAGCTATTCGATTCCTTCATCGCCTCAGGGGGACGCCACCGGTTTCAGCGGGCGTCGACTTTCCTTTCGGCGCTGAAATCGGGCGGACGCACGGCGTTTCTTCCGGCGGCGCGCGATTTTATCTCCAGGTTCCCGCAACCCGGCTTGCTCATGGTCATCTCGGACTTCCTGGACGACGAAGATTGCGAGAAGCCGCTCCAGTACCTCGCCGACTTCGGCCATGAGCTGGTATTGCTGCATGTATGGTGCGACGAGGATCGGGAACCGCCTTGGGAAGGCGAATTGGAACTGGAAGACGCCGAAACGGGAGAGCGCGCGGAGCTAGCCTTCGATGCCGAGGCTCGCGCCCGTTATACGAAAGAATTTGACGAATACGCGGACCGGATCGAACGCGTGGCAATGCGAAATGGCGGGAGGTACGCGGGGTTGCCCACGTCCGTTCCCATAGAGCGCGCTATCTTCGGGCCATTGGTACGCAGCGAGGCGCTCCAGTAGCCCATGTCGTTCCTCAATCTGAGTTTGGGCGAGCTGTTGGGACTGGCTGGCGCAATTTCCGCCGGCGTAGTGGCGTTGTACCTGCTTGACCGCTCAAAGCAAAAGCTGATCGTCTCAACCCTCAAATTTTGGGTCGACGCGGACGTCCGCACTCAGTTGCGGCACCGCCGGCGGATCCAGCAGCCGTGGAGCTTGCTGCTCGAAATCATCAGCCTTTTACTGCTCTTGCTCGCCATCGCCGGACCGCGGCTGGGCATCATCGATTCCGCCGGCCGCGACCATGTTGTTATCCTCGACACCTCCGCGTGGATGGGATCGCGCGGGCAGCGCGGCACGCTGCTCGACGAATCCAAGGAATCCGCGTTGGGTTATCTTCGTTCCCTTCCGCGCGGAGATCGCGCGATGCTCGTGCGTGCCGACGCCCTCGCGACGCCGGCGACGGCGTTCGAGTCGGATCTAAGCGTCGTGGAAAACGCGATTCGCGTCTCTCAGCCAGGATCTTCGGCGCTGAATCTGGAGCAGGCGCTCGAATTCGCTGGGCGGGCTCTGCGCCTGCAATCGGAACGCGCGGGCGAGATCGTATTCGCAGGCGCGGGCCGGGTTCCCTCGGATCAGGCCGAGCTTCAGAATTTGCCTCCCAATTTGCGCGTCCTGTTGGCGGGCGCTCCGCAGGAAAACATCGGACTGCGCAAAATCGGCCTGCGGCGGTCGCTCTCCGATCCGGACGTATGGGATATTTTTGTATCCGTCCGGAACTACGGGACAAAGGCTCATGATGCGGAATTGGGGTTGCAACTTGGGCTCTCGCCGGTGGGTTCTCAGCGGCTTCATCTGCTTCCGGGCGCGGAGCAACAAGCCACATTCACGTATCGCGCGAAGGCCGCCGGGTTCCTGGAGGTTCGGCTCAACGTGCGCGACGGCTTCCCTCAAGACGATCGAGCGGTTATCGAAGTGCCTGGACGGGCCGGGTTGCACGTCGTGGTGTATTCGAACGATCCCGGGTCGCTGCGCGCGTTGATCGATTCCAACCCGCAGATCGAAGCCGTGTTTCAGCAGCCGTCGCAGTACGACGCGAATGTCAAGGCCGGAGTGGTCGTGCTAGACCGCTTCGCCCCGCCGGCCGCGCCGCGCGCAAATTCGATCTGGATTCAGCCTCCCGCGAGTGCTTCTCCGGTTCCGGTACGGGACGCAAAGAATGGCGTGCGCCTCGACCGATGGAGTACGGATACGCCGCTGGGCGCGGGGCTTCGCACGCAGGACGTGGTTCTCGAATCCGCGCAGGTGCTCGCGCCAGCGCAGGGAGATGTTGTCGTCGCCGAGAGCGCGGCGGGGCCGTTGGTTGTGGCTCGGGAGCAGCAGGGCGTGAAGACTGCTGTACTCGGGTTCCAGCCGGGGCAGGCGTCCATGAGATATCAGCTCGCCACGCCGCTGTTGGTCGCGAATATCTTGAGGTGGATGGCGCCGGAGGCCTTTCGCAGCCGCGAGATTCAGGCGGGAACCGTGGGACTAGTGACCGTGCCGGTAGGAAAGGATGCCGACCCGGCTAGCATCCGTGTAATCGACGACAACCAGCGCCCCCTTCCGTTCACCATTCAGGGAGACGCGCTGCAATTCTTTTCCGGGGCTCCCGGTGGGGTGACCGTCGTGAACGGCGACCGCGAATCGGTCTATTCGCTGACGCTGCCGGATGTCGCGGAGGCTGTGTGGAAACCGCCTGCGGGAGTTCGCAAGGGCATTCCCCGCGCGGCAGAACTGGAAGCGCCGCCGCCTGAGATTTGGCCCTGGCTGGCCGCTCTGGGCGGGTTGGGATTACTCGCCGATTGGCTGCTCTACGGACGCAGCCGGTTGCATCGTTTGCGGCCTGCGCTGGCGACACCGTTAGCTACGCGCCTGCGGCAGAGGAAGGCCTCATGAGCTTCGATCGCTCCTGGGTCCTGTTCATCGCGTGGCTTCCCATTGCCTGGGCAGCCTGGGAATGGACGCGCACACGCCGCAGGCTGGCGCTGTGCCTGAAGGCCGCTGCTCTGGCCGCCATCCTGTTGGCGCTGGCTGAGCCTACGCTGAAGGTGAACGAGACGCGTGTCGCCGTCGCCGTGCTGGTCGATACTTCGGCGAGCGTTTCCCCCGCCGATCTGGATCGAGCATCGCAGCTTGCTCGCGAAATCAAATCCGCGCAAGGGCGGCACTGGATGCGAGTGATTCCTTTCGCGCGGTCCACCCGGACGCTCGATTCGAGCGAGCAGCAGCAAGGCTGGCATTTGCGTCAAACCTCCGGCGAGGAGGGCCGCGCCACTGACATTGAAGCCGCGGTTCGCGAAGCCATCGCCTCCTTGCCTCCGGGATTAGTGCCGCGCGTGGCGCTGATTTCCGACGGCAAAGAGAACAAAGGCAGCATGGCGCGCGCCGCTTGGCAGGCGCAGCAGTTGGGCATTCCCATCGACACATTCGCGCTGGCGGGGCGGGCCAAACCCAGTCTCCACCTGGATT
>JASHRP010000091.1 GCA_030037375.1 Bryobacteraceae bacterium
CGGGCCAGCATGGTGGATGTGTCGGCCAAGCCGGAGACGCGACGGTCCGCCGTCGCGCATGCTTTTGTGCGGATTCGGCCCAGTGTGCTCAAGAAACTCCCGCAGAACCCCAAGGGAGATCCCCTAGAGGTCGCCCGGATCGCCGGAATCGCCGCAGCGAAGCGGACATCCGAGTTGATTCCGATGTGCCATCCGCTGATGCTCACGCATGTGGATGTCACGGCAAAGGTTGAGCCGCGAGGGGTGCGAATCACCGCGACCGCGGCCACGACCGCGCAGACCGGTGTTGAAATGGAGGCGCTTACGGCCGCGTCGGTGGCTGCGCTGACGGTTTATGACATGACCAAGGCGCTCGACAAGGGAATCGAGATCCAGGATTTGTATCTGGTCGAGAAAACCGGCGGCAAGAGCGGAGATTACCGGCGGTGATCCGGGTAGCAGTAATCACGATCAGCGACTCCGCCGCAGCCGGAACACGGGAGGACCTGTCGGGGCCGGTGGTAGCCGCTCGCGCCTCGGAGTTTGGCTGGCAAATTGCTGAAACAAGGCTAGTAAGAGACGAAATGGGCGAAATCGCGGCGGCAATATCGGAGCTGGCGGATGGCGGGACCGTTGACGTGATCCTTTCGACTGGCGGGACCGGGCTTGCGCCGCGAGATGTGACGCCTGAGGCGGTAGGTTCTGTTGCGGATCGCGAAGCGCCGGGCTTCGGCGAAGTGATGCGCGCCAAAGGGCGCACCGCGACGCCGATGGCCTCGCTCTCCCGAAGCGGGGGGTATACGCGCGGCGCGACGCTGATTATTACGCTCCCCGGTTCCCCCCGAGGTGCGGTACAGTCTTTAGAAGCGGTGGCGGACTTGATCCCCCATGCAATCAATTTGTTACACGGTCAGACGGAGCACCATGCGCAACCTCACTCGTAGGCTGAACATCCTATCGCATATGAGACCGATCCTCGCTTTGCCAGGTGTCATCTTAGTCGGCGCTCTTTTGATTCTGGCGCAAAAGCCCTCGACGCCCTCCAGTGCGTCTGGAGCCAACAGCGCGCAGGGGAGCGCGGACCAACCCTTCATCATTCAAGGTCCCGAAGTCCGCGCGGTGCAAGCGCCGGTGACGGTCCTCGATGCCGATGGGAGCGTGGTCAACGGGCTCAATGCGCTCGACTTCCGGCTTTACGACAACGGCAAGGAGCAGAAGATCTTTGAGGATGTGGAAGAGCATCCCATCTCCCTGGTCGTGGCGATTCAAGCGAATCGCGAGATGGAAAAGATCCTTCCGCAGATCCGCAAGACGGCCAGCTTGTTCGATAATCTGATCGCGGGCCAGGATGGTGAAATCGCGGTGATCGCGTTCGATCACCGGATTCAGACGCTGACCAATTTCACTTCCGATCCGGATCAATTGCACGCCGTGTTCAAAGACAAACTGATGCCGGGGAGCTCCACCAGCGCGTTGAACGACGCGACTATGGCCGGTATCAACATGCTTCGCAACCGGCCCAAGAACCGCAAACGGATTTTGTTGATCGTCGCTGAGAATCGCGATTACGGCAGCGGTCTGCATGTGCGCGACGTTTTGACTAACGCCGAGTTCAACAACGTGGTCATTTATACGCTGAACGTCTCGCAAGTGCTGGCGCAGCTTACCTCCAGCCAATTGCCGAACCGTCCCGACACCATTCCGCCCGGCGGCCAGTATTTGCCAAACGGGCAGGTGATGACCCCGACGACCGATATTCAGCTCAACCAGAACGGCAACTGGACGCCGGTGTTCAAGGATATCTTCCTGGCCACGAAGTCGCTGTTCGTTCCAAACCCGCTCAATGTTTATTCGCACTACACCGGAGCTCGCGAATTCCCGTTCTTCACGCAGAAAGGCTTGGAGCAGGCAATCGACAAGATCGGCCAGGAGCTGCACAATCAGTACATCCTGACTTACGTTCCGAACAATCAGAGCGAAGCCGGCTACCACACGATCCGCGTGGAAGTCGACAAGCCGGGTTTGAAGATCATCACCCGAGAGGGTTATTGGCCGCTGGCATCGAAGCCAGAGTAACGCGACGCGGCAGGTAATGCGTGCGCTAGCGAAGCGCGGCTTTGCTCGCGAAGTCGAGTACCCAGCCGGGGAAGATGCCCAGCAGTACAGTGCCGATCGCGGAACCATACACGGCGACGCGGAGCGCGGCTCCCGGAGAAGGCAGATTCTCGGCGGATTCACCCGGCTCCTTGAAGTACATCACGACCAGGACGCGCAGATAGTAATATGCCGCGACCGCGCTGTTCAGCAATCCGAGCACGGTGAGCCAGACCAGGTGCGCGTCGAGCGCGGCCTTGAAGATATAGAACTTGCCGAAGAAGCCGCCGGTGAGCGGAACGCCGATCAAGCTGAGCAGGAAGATGGTGAGCATCGCGGCCATGCCCGGTTGGCGCTGCGCGAGGCCGGCAAAATCGTCGATGCCGACGTACTTCTCGCCCTTGCGCGAGAAGTAGGCGATGACGGCGAAGGCTCCGACATTGGTGAAAGCGTAGGCGGCGAGGTAGAACATCACGGCGGCAGAGCCGTCGCCGGAATGCGCGGTGACCGCGACCAAAATGTAGCCGGCATGCGCGATCGAGCTGTAGGCGAGCAGGCGCTTGATGTTCGATTGCATGATCGCGGCGAAATTGCCGACGATCATGGTTGCGAGCGCGACGCCCCAAAGCAGCGGCACCCAGGATTCGGTGATCGGGCCGAAGGCGGTCAGGAACACGCGGACCAGAACGGCGAACGCGGCGGCCTTGGGCCCGACCGAAAGAAACCCGGAGATGGGCGCGGGCGCGCCCTGATAAACGTCGGGAGCCCAGGATTGGAACGGCGCTGCGGAAATCTTGAATGCGAAGCCGATGAAGATGAGCGCGGCCGCGACGCTGGCAAGCGTAGTGGGTTCGCCGCCGGCCAGCAGCGCTCCGCGAATCACCGAAAGGTTCGTGGAACCGGTGGTTCCGTAGATCCATGCGACGCCATAGAGAAGGAACGCGGTAGCGAAGGAGCCCAGCAGGAAATACTTGAGCGCGCTTTCGTTGTTGCGCGAGTCGTCGCGCAGGTAACCGGCGAGAATGTAGCTTGCGATCGAGGAAATCTCGAGGCCGATGAAAATCATGATCAGTTCATTGGCGGAAACCATGATGGATTGGCCGACGATGCTCCAAAGAATTAGCGCATAAAATTCGCCGCCGCGCGAATTTTCGCGCCGCAGATAATCGGTGGAGCTGAAGACGACAAGAATTCCAACGGCGATGGTGAGAATGCGGAAGAACGTCGCGAAGCCATCGATGGTGAGCATGTTCTGGAACGCTGGACCGGGATCGCCATAAGCGGCGACCGCGCCGGCGGCTGCGCCCAGCAAGCCTAGAATCGAAAGCGGCGCGAAGATGCCCTTCCGATCGTCGCTTAGCACTGCCTCCAGGAACATGATCAGCACGCCGGTGAGCGTGAGAACGATCTCGGGCAGAATGCGAACGTACTCAGCCGAAGTAGGCAGGAAATTGGCGATATCCATTACCGGTTAACCTCCGCCACGGCGGATGCCGGTTTTGTTTGTTGCAGGATGCTGGCGTTCTGCGCGCTGATCGAGGGCAGGAAGGTTTGGGTGAACGTGCCCATCCAGAGCATCAAGGCCAGCAAGGGAAGAATCGCGGCCCATTCGCGGCCGGTGAGGTCGAACATATGATGGCTAACCGATTCCGATGCTTTACCGTAGAAGACTCGCTGGTAGAGCCACAGCATGTAGCACGCGGACAGGATGACGCCCAGCGCGGCGAACACAACCCAGGTGTAGTTGGCTTGGGAAGCGCCCTGAAGCACCAGATATTCGCCGATGAAGTTATTCAGCATGGGAAGGCCGACAGAAGCCAAAGTGGTAATCAGGAAGACCGCGGCAAGGTTCGGGGCGGGCGTGGCGACTCCGCCGTATGCCGCGATTTCGAGCGAATGACGCCGCTCATAAAGATAGCCGACCAGCATGAAGAGAGCGCCGGTTGAGACGCCATGATTCAGCATCTGATAGACGGCTCCATCGAGCCCCTGCTGA
The DNA here is from genome assembly GCA_030037375.1 of Bryobacteraceae bacterium. Lineage (GTDB taxonomy): Bacteria > Acidobacteriota > Terriglobia > Bryobacterales > Bryobacteraceae > Palsa-187. Next base: position 4,070 of record JASHRP010000091.1, read on the forward strand.
GTGAAAGAGAAAATGCCTAGAACGACGAATCCGAGATGGCTGACCGAAGAGTATGCCACCAGCTTCTTCATGTTGGGCTGCATCATCGCGACGAGCGCTCCGTAGACGATGCCGCAGATGGCGAGTCCGGCAATCCAGGGAGCCGAGGTGTGCGCGGCCTCGGGGAACAGCGGCAGGCAATAGCGCACCAGCCCGTAGGTGCCCAGCTTCAGCATCACCGAAGCAAGCATCACCGAACCCGCCGTGGGAGCTTCCACGTGAGCGTCGGGCAGCCAGGTGTGCAACGGGAAGATGGGAACCTTGATGGCGAAGGCTCCGAAGAACGCGAGGAACAGGATGAGCTGCGTGTGCGCGTCGAATGCGAGCCGGCCGGACTGAAGCTGGCTTAGGATTTCAGCGTAGTCGAATGTGCCGGATTTGTTGTACAGATAAATGATCCCGGCGAGCATCAGCACCGAGCCGGCAAACGTGTACAGGAAGAACTTGACGGCCGCGTAGATGCGGCGGTCATGACCCCAGATACCGATGAGGAAGTACATCGGCACGAGCGAAATTTCCCAGAAGGTGTAG
>JASHRP010000808.1 GCA_030037375.1 Bryobacteraceae bacterium
ACTCTTCCAGGCGAAGGTCTGGAAGCGTCTGCATGTCTTGAGTGGCCTGGCGATTGTGCTGGTCATCGCCGCGCCCTGGCATATTCTGGCGACGCTGCGGAATCCGCCGTATTTCGATTTCACGATGCACAGCGCTCCGGGCGAATATCACGGCTTCCTGTGGTTCTATTTCATCAATGAGCAGCTTCTCCGCTTCCTGAATCTACGCTACCCGCGCGATTACGATACGGTTCCACGCTGGCTATTCTGGTCGCTGCATCTGGTTTGGCTGTTTCCGTGGAGCGTATATTTCCCGGCGGTCTTCAAGTTGAACTTCCGCCCTATTGATCGGGCGGGCAAAACCCGTTTGCTGGCTCTCTGCTGGACCGGCTTCGTGCTGGTTTTCTTCACGTTTTCGACCACGCAGGAGTATTATTCGATGCCGTGTTATCCGGCGCTCGCGTTGCTGCTCGGCTCGGCGATGGCGGCCGAAGGGAATTGGATTCGCGGAGGAACGCGAGTCTTGAGCGTGATCCTCGCGACGGCCGGAGTCGCGGCGCTTGCCATTTATATCGAGGTGCGGAACCTTCCCGCGCCGGGCGACATTTCGATGGCGCTAACTCAGAATCCGGGCGCATACAAGCTCTCGCTCGGCCACATCGAGGACTTGAACCTCTCCTCATTCGCATACCTGCGAGGTCCGCTCATCGCTGCAACCATTGCCTTCCTGTTCGGCGCGATCGGTACGATGAAGACGACTGGTGAACGCGCGTTCCTGGCCACGGCGGTGATGGCCGTGCTGTTTTTCCAGGCTGCGCGCATGGCGCTGGTGGCGTTCGATCCCTATTTAGGGTCGCGGCCGCTCGCCAACGCGCTGCTCGCCGCGCCGCCGGGCAAGCTGATGGTGGACCATCACTACTACACGTTTTCCTCGATCTTCTTCTACACGAATCGCGACGCTTTGCTGGTGAACGGCCGCGTTCAGAATTTGATTTATGGCTCGTACGCGCCGGGCGCGCCGGACATCTTCATTGACGATCAGCAATGGAAAGCCTTGTGGCTCGGACCCGATCGTTGGTATTTGATAGCCAGCCAAACGCAATTGCAAAGGCTGGAAGATCTGGTGGGAAACGGCCATCTTGCGTTAATTGCGCAAAGCGGCGGCAAGTTGCTGGTCAGCAACCGGTAATCCGTTAGAATAACCAAAGGACATGCGGGAGCTCCTGCTGGGGATCGCGGCAATCCCTTTTATCTACTACACGCTGGTCCTCTTTAGTTCCTGGCGGTTCTTTCGACGGCCGCCCGATAGCGTCCCCGCCGGTTTTCATCCACCTGCAAGCATTCTGAAACCGATTCGCGGCCTCGACCCGGATGCTCGCGAAAATCTGGTGAGCTTTTGCCAGTTGGATTATCCGGACTACGAGATCCTCTTTTGCATCGACGGCGAGGACGAAACCGTCATTGCAATGATCGATGATCTGAAGCGCACCTTCCCCGGCCGATCCATTCGCGCATTGCACGGCTCCGGCCGCATCGCGACCAACGACAAAGTCGCCAAGCTCGTTCGCTTGGTTAACGAGGCGGAGCACGAAGTTGTCGTGATCAGCGATAGCGACGTCCGCGTTCGTCCGGATTATCTGCGCCAGGTGGTGGCTCCATTGAAAGATCCAAAGGTCGGAGCGGCCACGTGCTTCTACGTGCCGGCCGGCAAGCTATCGAGCTTCACGGATCGCCTTCAGACGGTCGGCATGATGTCCGATTTTTACGCAGGCATCCTGGTCGCCTGGCAATTGGACGGGATCAAATTCGCGCTCGGCCCGACCATCGCCACCACGCGCGCGCGCCTCAATGATTTTGGCGGATACGCCGTGCTCGAAAACCGGCCCGCGGATGACTTGCTGGTGGGACGCTTGATCGCCGAACAAGGCTACGAAGTCGCGCTGCTGCGCTACCCTATCGAGACGGTTTCCGATTTTCAATCCATGCGGGAGCTGCTGCACAAGCGACTCCGCTGGATTGTCGTCATGCGGCACATGCGGCCGTGGGGACACTTCGGATTGCTGTTCACGCAGGGGCTGCCATGGTCGCTGCTGGCAGTCGCGGCCGCGCCCCAGGCCGTGACAGCGGTGACTTATCTCGGCTTTTACCTTTCGCTTCGCATTGCCATGACAGCGATGATCGGCGTCCGCGGTCTCAGGCAGAAACAGCTTTGGCGCGAAATCCCTCTGATTCCCGTATGGGACGCCGCCGCCTTCGGCATATGGCTTGCGAGCTTTCTCCGCAACAGCATTCGCTGGAGGGGCGCCGACTACTATATTCAGGACGGAAAACTAGTGCCGGTGGCCTCGCAGGCCGCGGACAAATAGCAATTACCGAGGCAGCGCCTGTTTCGCGGCAGCGGTCCGTTGTTCGAAAAACTCCTCCGCCGCGACCTTCCCATAGCGCCGTGCAATCGCGATTCCTTGCTCGACAAACTCGCGAGCCTGATCGATCCCGGCTTTGCGGAACACATCCGGTAACTGCTTCGAGCCGTAACCCACCAGCGAAATTCCGGCGGCGTCGACGATGCCACGAAAAGCCTTGAGGAACGCCTCCTGCATTTCCGGCGCGAGACCCGCCAGAGAATTTGGGATCTGTCGCGCCAGATTTAGCGCGCTCGAATGATCGTGCCGCGCAACCGCAATGCAAAGCGCCGCTCCGGAGGCCTGCAGTTTAGCCATGGCAGGCAGCAATAAGCGGGCATCTTTGGAGTCGAACATCACGTCAGGAGGCACGGCGATCAGTAACGAGGCCACCATCGGGCGAGCCTCGGCGTGGATCGCGAGCTCCGCAAGCTCCGCGGCAGCAAGCAGAATCTCTCCTGAAGTCTCCTGATACCGTGCGATGCAACCGGTGAGCGTCTCGAAATCCTCGGCCGATGCGCAGCCGTTGAAATGCCGGATCAGCGATTGCATTCCGCTCTCCTTTAGCTCGCCCAGCAGCGCCGCGATGTTCGGCAAGATGCCCAGGAAGTGCGGCCGCGCCGCAGGCGAGAGCAGATTCAGCCACTCCGGATAACCAGTCACCAGCAATTGAAGGCGGCCGCGATCCGGTTCTGCTTCTCCCACCGCAAGCGCGAGCGTGGAAAGAAGCGAGCCCAGATCTCCGTCGGCATTAGTAAAAAAGCTATTTATCTCCGCCAGTTCGGACTCAGCAAGCGAGATCTCATGGAACACGAGCCGATCGACCACGCGCGCTACGCTTTCGAAGCACGAGTCGTCTGCCGCCGGATTCTGCTCCAAGGCGAGCAACAGCTCATACGATTTCGACTTCCGCTCAGCGAGCTCGCGAAGATGTTGTCGCGCGATCGGTTCGTCCACCGCCTGTGGAGCCTCTAGCGGCGCGTAAAGATGCTCAAATTGACGGCATCCGCCATCGCCTTATATCCGGCGTCATTGGGATGTAGATGATCCATGATGTTGAACGTAGGCCGGATCTGCTTTGGGTTGGCGGGGTCTTGCGTGGCTTTATCGAAATCCACCACGGCGTCGAAGGCTCCGCCGGTACGAATCCAGTTGTTATAGGCCTCGCGGACTTCTTCGCCTTTGTCGCTGTAATACGCCGCGCCGGCGTAGGGCGTCAGAGTGCAGCCTACGGCTTTGATCCCATGCATATGGGCGCGATCGACCAACTGCTTCATTCCGGCGATCAGATCATCCGCTGTCACGGCGTTCTCAGGCGTCGCGTTGGCCCGCGTTCCCTGCCCGATATCGTTGATGCCTTCGAGCATCATCACCCACTTCACGCCTGGCTGCGCTACGACGTCGCGATCGAATCGAGCCAGGGCGTTGGTTGCCGTGCCGTCTCTCAGCACCCGATTTCCGGAAATTCCCTGGTTCACGATGGCCAGGTTAGCGGTGGCCGGATTCGCCAGCAGGCGCGCGGCGAGCTGGCTGGGCCAACTTTGATTTGCGTCGTTGGTCGAAGTTGCGCCGTCGGTAATCGAGTCCCCAAAGGCAACGATTAAGCCGGTAGTGGCGGGTGCGGTTACATCCACGCTGGACAGAAAATACCAGGAGCGGCTGGTGGGAATATCGGCCATGGCGGCCACACCGGTTGCATCGCCGTTGATGATGTAGGTCGTGTGTAGACCGGTTGAATGCATGGTCTGCGGACCGGTGTCATTCGGGAAATAGACGCTAATGGCCAAGTCGCCGAGTTTCGGGACTGCCAGATTCAACGGGTCGCTTACCGCGAGCGCGCCCGGCGGGATGGAAAAGGAAGGCTTGCCGTCGAAATTCAGCGCATGATCGGATCCAGGAACGATAGCACCGTCTTTGATATACAGCGCGATGTGCGCCGCGCCGATCATCAAAGCAGCGGTCCCGTACGCATTCGAAAATTGAACCCGTACCCGGGAACCGCCGATGCTGGTATGAACCACCATGCGGAGGGTTTGATCCTTGAAACTAGTCGCCTGTGCCGGATTCGGCGTAGCGCCTGGCTGTGGCGCTCGCGCAGGCCCGCCAGCGCGGGCCTGCGGAGATGCGGCCCAGGTGGCGACCCAGTGATCGCTGGAAGGCTGAGTTTTGGCCGTTTGGCCAAGGGCAACATGGCTAAGCGGGGCCCAGGTGGCGACCGCGGCCACAACCCCGATCGCTCGCCGGAGAGCGCGTGTTTTCTTAAGCATGCGGTGTTTTTGACCCTCCAGAATTCCGTGTGGCTCAATTATGTTAACATGCGGGTGCAAAATGCCGATACATAGAAACGAAAGTATGCTCGATACGCTTCCCGATAGCGATGCGGTGCTTGCGCAGTTCAATCGTTTGATCCAGGAATTGCTCCGTGGGAACATGCATCGCAACACGTTCCGGCCTTGGGAAGTCGAGCTGCTGTTGGATATCGAAGCCTGCAACCTTCGCGAATCCGCCAAGCGCGAAACGCTCAAGCGATATCAGAAAGCAGTGCAGCGGCATATGGAAAAAGGCGCTCGTCTGCCGCTGAAGCTCTCCGAATATTTGGAAAGGGTCAAAGCCAAGCGCGCCGCGCAGGCGCAGACCGCTGCTACGGTCGAGCAGACCAGCTAATTCCCCCGCCTTCAAACCGGTTATGCTTTAGGCATGGGTTGCGGCATACCGGGTTC
>JASHRP010000809.1 GCA_030037375.1 Bryobacteraceae bacterium
CCGCGACACGCAGCGGCGGAGTGAGTTGAATCGATATGTTCTCGACGTCGCGGTCAGTGATTTGGACTTGCGCCGTGCCTAGAGTGAGCGGAGGATAGTCTTGCGTCACACGAACTGCATAATCTCCCGGCGGCAGATTCGATATGTCGAACGATCCGTCCGCGCGCAGAATTCCGCCAAGGCCATTGGCAGCGATACTTCTTCCACCAAAAGGATTCTCGGTTGATGGATTCGGGATCGCACTTAGCCCCACGACCATTCCGCGAATTTGATGGACGCTATCGCGGCGCAGCCGGATTTCAATGCCCGAGAGTTGATCGCCCGGGCGCAGCACAATGGGAGTCGCTCTGGCGGAATCTAGCGAACTCGGATACCAGGTGTCGAGCCGCATTGCAGCAGCTTCCTTGGTTCGCGGAGCATGATAGATCTCCCAACCCCGGTCCGGTTGCGCGTTTACGAAATAGGTTCCGGGCCGGAGTTCCGGAAGGCGAAACTCACCGAGGTCATTTACCGGACCTCCGTCCTGGGGCTCAATTTGGCGCTTTCCGTTCCGCCACATCACGCGAGAAAGACCCACGACGGCGTGAGTCCACGCCTCCCCGTCTTCATCGACGACTCGTCCGGAGATCACCGCCTGCGGAATCAGTTTGATCTTGACGTCAGTCAACTCCTGCCCTGCCGTCAGAGTGATTCTTTGCGGAGGAGCGTCCCAGCTGTCGACGAAACCTTGCCGCTCCGCCGAAATCGCGTAAGAGCCCGGGACGACACCAGCGATTGTGAACGCGCCCTGGTCATCGGTCTGGACGGGATACGAATTGGTTCTCGACCCAAGTGTGACGAACGCCTTCCGCAATCCCTCGCCGGAGGCGGCATTAACCACCGTTCCCTTGATCGACGCGAGTTGCTGCTGTTGTTGCGCCGCCGCGGGAACCATCGCCAGCAGCAGTATCGGAATGTGTCGAATGGTCACGCCGCCTGCTTCCACGGATCGATCATGCCATTGGACGACGGCGGAGGGAAGGGAGGTTTCTAGGAAATTGCTGGAATTACAGGAGATCGAGCAGAGATTCGATGGTGATCTTTCGGTCGCCAGCCTTGGTAGCTAAGTTGGTAGACGAGCGCCTAGGTAGTGCGCTAAATGCGCATTTGCACTTCGATTGTCGAGCGCTCTAATCTCTCGCTCCGCATGGGTGTGCGCCGCTTTACTCGGCTCACCAACGCCTTCAGTAAGGAGTGGGAGAACCACGCGGCAATGATCATGCTCTGATTCGCGTACTACAACTTTTGCTGCATCCACAAATCTTTGCGCGTCACTCCAGCCATGGAAGCTCGGATTGCCGATCACATCTGGAGCGTGAGGGAACTCCTGGCATGATACTATTCGGCCATGCGATTCATATTCCTTCTCTGCGGCGTTGGACTCTTAGCCCAAACGCCACCGCCTCCCGAGAAGTCTGGGGCATGGACGCTTGTTGATATTAAGAGCGACCCCGCCGCGCCCCGTTTTGAATACACGATCTCAGACGGTGCGAACCACGTATTTACGGGATTCTCCACTGAAGCAATCCCCGTGCGCTTGAACCAAAAGCTAAAGGCTTTCGTCGAGCAACCGTTCTTCATCTACATCGTCGACGAGACGGGAGAAGTACGCACATTGCGATATGCTGGGCCGGTTAAAAAAGTGTCAGGGACACACAAATAGCGCACTACCAGAAGCGCGGGATTCGCGTAAACTGCGAAAATAGATTGGTGATGACCATCCAAATTCCCGATGACCTCGCGCGCAATCTCTCGGGAATTGCCGCTGCCGAGAACAAGACCGTAGAGCAGTTGGCGATCGACCAGTTGCGATCTCTGCTTGAAACTCCGACCTCTCCGGAAGAGCTATTGCGTGCCATTCGAGCAATTCCGCACCCGAGCCCGCCTCTAGTCGATGACCTCGACGCATCCATCGCGGATTCGCGATTGCACTAGTTGTGAAACTATGATGTCCAACAAGGAGATGGAGAGGTACTACTTCGAAAAGTTTCGAGCCATGTACGCGCTACCCACCGGGGAAGTTGCGTACCAGGACATGCCAGACGTGGTAATCGATGGGCCCAGAAGGATCGGAATCGAGATTACGGGGTTCTATCTGAGCGACGGGACATCACCGGCAAGCGAACAGGTTCAGGCGCTGCGCCGACAAAAGGTAGTTAAGCAGGCGGAGCGGATGCATGGCTCGGGCGGTGGCGAAGATGTTTCTGTAACGGTCGAGTTTAATGGCCGCCACCCCATTCAGGACGTGCAGGACCTTGCGAAACGGCTCTCAGCACTTATCAAGGCAACCCCGGACAGCGGTCGCATATCGGCACGACTTTACCGTGACGTCCCCGAGTTGCGCTTAGTGTACGTTCATCGCCCCCGCCGTCAAACAGACGGATTCAGCGCCAGTCCTCTTTCAGGGAGCCTGAGGCGTCCTTGGAAGGTTCAGGGGGACCGCAGGCTAGGACTAATGTCTGAGGTGCGGCTACGAGAAATCGTCCGAGAGAAGGAATTGAAAATAGCCAAATACACGCCGTGCGACGCTGATTGGCTGCTTGTCGTTGCGGATTCTGCGGACGCTGCCCAAGAACAAGAGATCCGAGTCGAAGGCATTGAGATCTTTTCCGGTGTGTTCGAGAAGATCATCGTATATGAACCGCACCTTGAGCATATCTTGGAATTCAATTGTCGGCCCACCGAATAGAGCTGCGATACAATCAAGGTGTTCTCACTGGGTCGCGTCGCGATCGGAAACCCAATGTTTGACAATCTAAGCGACAAGCTCCAGCGCGTGTTCAAGAACCTGCGCGGGGAGGGGAAACTCACCGAGGCCAATATGGAGGCCGCGTTGCGCGAGATCCGCGTGGCGCTGCTCGAGGCCGACGTGCATTTCCGCGTCGTCAAGCAGTTCATCGAAGCGGTCAAGGAAAAGGCCATGGGGCAGGAGGTGCTCACCGCGCTTTCGCCCACGCAGCAGGTCATCAAGATCGTGCGCGACGAGATGATCAAGATGCTCGGGCAGCATCATGCGCGGCTGCGGACGGGGGAGCCGCCCAGCGTCTTCATGATCGTGGGATTGCAGGGGTCGGGCAAAACCACGTCGACGGCCAAGCTCGCGCGATATCTTTCGAAGAGCGGCAATTCGCCGCTCATGGTTTCGGTGGACGTTTATCGTCCTGCGGCGCGGAAGCAGTTGAGTATTCTCGCGAAGGATTTGAAGCTGCCGATTTATGAAGGCACGCCCGAAGAAACCAAGCCTCTCGATCTGGCGCGGTCGGCGCGCAAGGAAGCGATTCAAACAGGGCGTGACATCCTGCTGGTCGATACCGCCGGCCGGCTGCACATCGACGACGAACTGATGACCGAGCTTTCATC
>JASHRP010000810.1 GCA_030037375.1 Bryobacteraceae bacterium
ACGTCGCGCACCGCATCGGTGTACTCGTTGACCTTGTCCTGATCCGCGGGACCGAGCTCCTTCTTCAAATCCGCAAGCTTGCCGGTGACGGAATCGAGAATGCTCTTATGCTGCTCCAGGCGGCGTTCGCGGGCGGCGCGGTCTGTGCTGCCGCTGTCTCCGAACAGCTTCTCGAACACGGTTCGCGGATTCCACTCCATCGGCAGTGGCTGAGTCGGACTGCGCCAGGAAAGCGTGTCGAGATAAGCGCAGCTTAGGTTTCCGGTGCAGGCTCCCGCGTTGGCGGGTGTGTCCAGCGACATCTCGAGCGAAGCGAGTTGCGTCTCCTGCGCGAAGTGCCGGCCGAGCATTTGATCGATGGAAACGTCGGCGATGATCTCGATTTCATTCTTGCCGCCGCGCGGCGTGCCGGTGAGGAACGATCCCGAGGCTCCGGCGTGAATGTAATTCCAGCTCGCCTTGATGCCGGTAAACACCAGCAATTTGTCTTTATAAGGAGTGAGCGGCTCCATGACCGGGGCAAGTTCGCCGAGCGCGGTGCCTTCGCCCTTGGGAGTCCAATACTCCATCGCCATGCCGTTGGGAACGTAAAACGCTTGGAAGCGGTGAGGCGGAGTCGTGGCCGCGCGCATCGCCGGCAGCATCGCGTCGAGGAAGGGAAGAGCCATCGTGGTGCCGAGGCCCTTCAGGACCGTGCGCCGTGGCAGCATTTGCCTGGTCATGGGACGTAAGTCTCCTCAGTTGCCTATGTTATCCCACTTGTTCGTGGGAGTTTAGGCCGGGATATGAATATGCCGGTAGCGTTGGCGGATCGTCTCCACGATCAAGCCGAGCAGCGCGTAGGTGGCTGCGTTCGCCACCGCAACCCAAGTAAGGCCAAGCGGGAGATTCGGCTTTATGTACAACATGACCGCGGCGGTCGGCTGAGTCAGCCTCGCGAGACCATACATGATTGCATCAATTGGAATTTCCTTGCTCGCCCGAGCGAAATAGAGGCCCCACCCAACCGACACGAAAAAGCCTGCACTTGCCCAGGCTGCAATTCGCATCAGCACCTTTCTCATCGCTATCGCCTCCATTGTGCCGGCCTCACTATAGCACGAAGGAGTGGAGTACGGAGTTCGACATCCGCAATTAGGGCCGTGTCCCACCGGCGTGTGCGAACATTCGAACTGTGGACGATGTGGTTCTCCCCCGGATTCTGCGCGGCTCTCCCGACGCGAACATCCGGTTCGATGATCTAAGAAGCCTTTTGCTGCGCCTTGGATTCGCCGAGAGAATCAAAGGTAGCCATCACATTTTTACCCGATCAGGCGTTCAAGAGATTCTCAATCTCCAGCCGAGAAAATCGATGGCGAAGCCATATCAGATGAAGCAAGTCCGTAAAGTTCTCGTTCAATATAAACTGACGGAAGAGGTGGAATGACGAAATACGAGGTAATCCTCTATTGGAGCGCCGAGGACGAAGCCTTCATTGCGGAGGTGCCTGAACTCGCGGGCTGCGCCGCCGACGGAGCCACGCGGCAGGAAGCTCTTGCTAATGTCGAAGTCGTGATCGCAGAGTGGATCGAAACCGCTAGAGAACTCGGGCGTCCGATTCCTGAGCCGAGAGGTCGACTACTGTTCGCGTGAGGTGAATTAAGTGAAGCTGGGGTCTTGGTGGGTCTGTCTTGCCGTGCCGCTCTCCGCGCAGTGGCTGAACTACCCAACCGCCGGTGTCCCCAAGAAGCCCGACGGCTCGCCCAACCTCGAAGCGCCCGCGCCGCGAACCACCGACGGCCATCCCGACTTCTCCGGCATCTGGGACGTCGAGCATAACCGGCCTTGCCCCGTGGGCGGTTGCCCGGATCAAATGATCAGTCAGGAGTTCATGAATATCGGATGGAGCCTCAAGGACGGCCTGCCGTTTCAGCCATGGGCGGCGGCCGCGACGAAGCAGCGCACCGAGCAAAACGGCAAGGACGATCCCGAATCTCATTGCCGTCCGCGCGGCATCGTCAAAATGCACACGAGTCCGTTCTTGAGAAAGGTAGTTCAGATTCCAGGCCTCATTCTTCAACTCAGCGAGGCTGACACAGGTTACCGGCAAATCTTCACCGACGGCCGTCCGCTTCCCGTCGAGCCGCAGCCCACGCCCAACGGCTACTCGGTCGGGAAATGGGACGGCGATACGCTGGTGGTGCAGTCGGCGGGTTTTGAGGATGGGCTGTGGCTCGACCGCAACGGCAGCCCCATGACGGACGCCGCGCGCATCACCGAACGCTGGCGGCGCGTCAACTACGGCCAACTGAATGTCGAGTTGACTGTTGACGATCCCAAAGCTTACACCAAGCCTTGGACCGTAACGCTAAAGCAGTTCATCGTGCTGAATACGGAAATGATCGATGCGTTCTGCATGGATAACGAGCGCAGCGATGTCCACCTGGTCGGGAAATAGCCGCCCGCGGACGCTGACCTCGAATGGATTGGAAACCGCAGTGGTTACTTGGTTGGAAACCGCGCGGGGTTACCTGGCGTGCATTGGGAACCGCCGAAGAGCCTCCGCCCATCCGCCAACTTGACCATACGTGCGCTAGCCATGTTGCCTCCGTCCTTCGCGGCGAAGCCCTCCACGATGATCCGGTCGCCGGTTTTCAAATCCGTTTTTTTCCATCCCTGGCGCTCCAGGCTGCCGGGACTGCCCATTTCGAACTTCCACCTTCCTGCCTTACCTGCTGAATCCGTTCCATCGACGAAGAGCAGCGCATGCGGGTTGATCCATTCGAACTTAGACACAGTGCCGGCGACCGTGATCAGATTGTCCTCGTCGTACTCGGCGGCGAATGAGTGATGGGCGGAAGCGCGAATCGCCGTAAGCAGCAGCACGGCCGCTACGGTGAGCAATGTGCGGTTTACCGTCACGGCTATCACTGTATCACCCGGTTTGTGGCCTGCGGCAGGTGATTAGAAGCTGCAGTGAGTCAATGCGTCCTGTCAGGACCCGCGGTACACTTTCACGCCGTCCGCGCCCGCGATGACGGCTTCGTTCGCCATGCCGAGAAACAAGCCGTGTTCCATCACCCCGACAGTTCCGTCCAGCCGAGCCGTTAGTCCGACGGGATCCCGGATCGGGCCGTACTGGCAGTCGAGAATGTAGTGGCCGCCGTCAGTCACGTACGCTTCCCCGTTCTCGCGGAGCCGCAGAGCCGGTTCGGCGCCGGTTTGCCGCAGCCGTTCCGCCGTCGCCTGCCAGCCGAATGGCGCAACTTCGACAGGAACCTTCCAATGGCTCCCGAGCCTTGTCACCAGCTTGCGTTCATCCGCGATAATCACGAATCGCGCGCTGGACGCGGCGACGATCTTCTCGCGCAGCAAATTGCCTCCGCCGCCTTTGATCAAATGCAGCGTGCCGATCTCGACCTCATCCGCACCGTCGATGGCCACATCCAGGCGCGGATGCTCCGCAAGCGTGGACAACGGGATCCCCAGATTCCGAGCCAGGCCCGCGACCCGTTCCGAAGTTGGCACGCCGATAATGCGCAGGCCTTCCTTTACGCGCTTGCCGATCTCATCGATCGCGATCTCCGAAGTAGTTCCGGAGCCCAGCCCGATCACCATGCCGTCGGCCAGCTTCTTGACCGCGGACTCGGCAGCCTCCCGCTTCAGCGCGTCGATAGCGGAGGGCGTCACTTCCACAACTCCTTACTCGCCAAAGCCGCGCCTTCCGATAGCGCCTTCAACTTCGCCCAGCAAATTTGCGGATGGACCCGCGCTCCCATGCCGCAGTCCGTGCCGGCGATGACGTTCTCGCGACCCACCAGGCTCGCGTAGAGAAGGATCCGGTCGGCAACGAGCTCTGGATGCTCCACTACGTTGCTCGCGTGGCTGACCACGCCCGGAATCAGGATCTTGCCTTCCGGCAGCTTCACGTCTCTCCACACTTTCCATTCGTGCTCATGCCGCGGATTCGCCGCTTCCACCGAATATGCCCCGGCGTTCACCTTCAACATCAAGTCGACCAAATGTTTCAGCGGCAGATCGTGAACATGCGGGCCGTGCCAGCTTCCCCAACAAATGTGGAACCGGACGCGGTCTTCCGGCAATCCCTTCAGCGCGTGATTCAACGCTTCCACTCGAACTTCGGCGAATTTGCGGTACTCCTCGATCGATGGCCGCGGCACGATCATGTCATACGTATCCGGCAGCGCCGGATCGTCTAGCTGGAGCACGAATCCCGCATCGACGATCGCCCTATACTCGTGCTTCATTGCGTCGGCCAGCGCGAAGACGTATTGTTCATCGTTCGCGTAATGCTCGTTGAAAAAGAAATGTTCCAGCCAACCAGGCGCAAGCACGCACATGAACGCTTCGGCCGGATTCACCTTCGCATCTTGAATCGCGGACTTGAACAGCTCGATGTCCTGGCGGACCTGCTCCTGGCCGATATAGCCGATCGGGCCATTGCACACCGCGCGCTCGAAGGGCTCCGGCATGAAGCCGAGCTCTTTGTAGAAATCGGCGAACTCGGCGCGTTCGCCCGAGCCGTGACCCATCCATCCCGATTCGCCCGGCTTCAGCGGACGCTTTCCTAAGCCGCTTAGCCTGCGTCCGTAATAAGCCAGACCGAATCCGAGCTTGCCAAGTTCGCCGTCGCTCACGATGTCGATGCCCGCGTCCGTTTGCTGGCGGATGATGCCGGCCATCGCGGTACGCACGTGCGGCATGACCGAGTCGAGATCGGACGATCGTCCGGTAAAGATCGGCATGCTCATCGCGCGCAGTTCGGGAGGCCCGTCCAGCCGGCCGGCATGCGTCGTCAGAATGTGATTCGTGCTCCGTTTCATGAGGCGCGCGCCTTAACCCCAACGTACTATAACCCACTCCGCGGCCGAAAAGGCATCGAACCTGCACAGATACGAGCAGATGCTCGAAAAAGGCGCGCTAACGGAACTTTTTTCACGACGGGAGGATTAAATGCGGAAGTACGTACTGACGTTTTTACCCATTAGCTTGATCGCGCTCGCCGGGTGTAATAGGGTGCCATCCGCCGACGCCGCGTCAACTTCCAATGATCCGGCGGCTTCCACCACTACCGCGCCGGCTCCTCCGCCGGTCACGCTTCCCGCCGGGACTAGATTCCGCGTCCGGCTTCTTCAACCGCTCGACACGCGGCGCAATCGCGCGGGCGATCAATTCACCGCCGCTTTGGATGAACCGCTGGTCGACGGAAACCAAGTCGTAGTTCCCAAGGGCACCACGTTCACCGGCCACGTCGTACGAGCAAAACCATCCGGGCGGTTCAAGGGCCGGGCGGTTATGGAGCTGACGCTCGACACGTTCGCGCTTAACGGGCAGGTGTATGAAATCCGCTCAACCGATTCGGCTCGCGCGAGCAAGGGGCATGGCCGTCACGATGCGGCTTGGATCGGAGGCGGAGCAAGCGGAGGAGCTTTGGTTGGCGCGGCAGCCGCTGGCGGCCCCGGCGCTTTAATCGGCGCCGGAGCCGGAGCGGCGGCGGGTACGATCGGATCGGTAATTACCGGAAAGCGGCAAGTCCACTTGCCGGCCGAGATGGAACTGCGCTTCGCGTTTCAAACCGACGTGACCCTGACCTCGTAAGCGCCATTTCGCGCTTCTACTTCGCTGCCGCGCTCGGATCGCCCGTGGGAGGCGGAGCGAGGTCTTCCTTCGCGGGCGGACCGAGCAGCTCGGTGAAGATCGGCTTGAGCGCATCCGCCCAGACCTGATATCCCTTGATGGCCGGGTGCAGCCGGTCCGGATTCATCATCCCCTCAAACAGCTTGCCATTCGCATCCGCGAGCTTACCGTTGACGTTCAGATAACGAATCGTCTTTCCGTCAGCGAATTTCGATAAATTCTCGTTGATCCGGTTGATCACCGGCATCGCCTCCATATTGTCATTGCGCGGAAAAATCGCCGTTGCGATGATGACCGCTTGCGGAGCCTTGGCTCGTAGTACATCAAGCGTGGCCTTCAGCCCGCGCGTGATATCGGCGGCCATCGTGTCTTTCGCCCCCGGCCGAATCCGGTTGCCGACGTTGTTCGTCCCCTCTAGCAGCACAATCACCTTCGGATTGACGCCGTCCAACTCGCCGTTATTCAGGCGCCAAAGGATGTTTTGAATCGTGTCCGCGCCCCACCCGAAATCCGCCGCGTTCCA
>JASHRP010000811.1 GCA_030037375.1 Bryobacteraceae bacterium
CTTCGAGACTGGGGTTGACGTTCTTCAAGGTTTCACCGATAACGCGGGACGCCTCAAGGATGCGGTGAGCGCCGCGAAGGCCGCCGTCATCAGTACCGCCAGCACTTCCGCCGGACGAGGCAGAGGCGGCCAGGCCGCGAACGATACCTCGGCAAGGAATCCGGTTCTGACGATGAGGTCGCTCATCAGCCTTGCGAACAATCTGAGCCAAGCGCCGGGCCGAAAAACGGTGGTGCTGCTGACCGGGACCCTGGCAGTGCCGAACTCGCAGAGATCCGTGCTGACCGATCTCATCCAGGCCTGCAACCGGTCCAACGTCGCCTTGTACCCCGTGATTGTTCGGGACTTCTCGCCGCAGGGTTTTGACGCCGCGAATTCGGCGGTAGATCTTGGCGGTCCGGTCGGACGTGGACGACGCGGAGGCAGTGGCATTGGCGCGGGCGGCGATCCGGCGGATTCCCTGCCGAACATCGATCCCGACGCCGACAATCAGCAGTTCCTGCTCGCCATGGCCAGCGGAACGGGAGGCTTTCTGGTGCGCAATTCAAGTGAGCTGCCAGAAGGCATGCAGAGAATCGGCGAGGAGCAGGATCAATACTATGTGATCGGCTACACGCCTCCGGATTCGAAGGAGGATTCCTGTCACACGCTGAAGGTCAAGGTGGACCGAGGCGGATTGACCGTTCGCGCGCGGAACGATTATTGCACCGAGAAGCAGCACGAGATTGTCGCCGTGAACGCGGCCACCAAAGATCTCGAAAAACGCGCCGAGGGATCGCAGGCGCCGACCATCGCGGCTTCCATGCGGCTGCCCTTCTTTTACGTGAGTCCCGGAGTGGCGCGGGTGCACGCCGTGCTCGAAATCGATCCCAGTGCGATCAAAATCGAAAAGAAGGCAGATCGTCTGCACGCGGACATAAACGTTCTGGGCGCCGCGTCCACTGCCGACGGCTCAACAGGAGCGCGATTCAGCGACACCTTGACGATCGATATCCCCGAGGCCGATTTCGATAAGTGGAAAGCGGCGCCGCTCCGCTATGAAAAGGAGTTCAAGATCGCAACGGGCGAGTACAACTTCACGGTGGTATTCAGCGCCGGTGCGGAGAGCTTCGGAAAGCTGGAGCAGCCGCTCGTGGTGGGCGCGTATCAAGCGGGCCAGTTCGCCATGAGCGGGCTCGCGTTGGGCAAAGAGATTCGGAAAATAGGCGATGCAAACCAATCCGCCTCGCTGTTTGAAGATCGTACGCCGCTGGTTACTTCCGGAGTCGAGCTGATCCCCACGGGATCGGCGGTGTTCGGCAAGGGCGATCGAGCGTACTGTTATTTCGAAGTCTATAAGACGGCGGAGGCGGATCTTCCCGCGGTAATCATGCGGATTCTGGATCCGAAGACCGGCCATGCGGTGTGGGACGGCGGAAACGCGAAACTCGAATTGCCGACCAACGGGAAGACTACGGTTCCGGTCGGGCTGACGATGGCGACCACGGAGCTTCCTCCGGGCTCTTACGAATTGGAAATCACGGCGATGTCTGGTTCCAATTCCGTCAAGCGCACTGCGACGTTCGAGATCAAATAAGGCTCCTATACAGCCGCTTCTGTTCCTCGGCGATCGCGTCCCAGCCGTAGCGAGCTTCGGCTGTCTGCCGCCCGCGACGCTCGATAGCCCTCCGTTCTTCCGGTGAATTGAGAAGCCGCGAGATCGCCTGCGCCATTTCCTCGGGATCGCTTACAACGATCGCCTCGGCGCCGGATTCGAGATCCAGACCGTTGATTCCGGCTGGCGTCGATACGATCGCTTTACCCATCGCCATGGCTTCCAGGATCTTGATGTTCGTGCCTGCGGATGCGACCAAAGGGGCGATGACGATGCTCGCGCGTTCATAAGCTGGGCGAACGTCGGCGACGAAGCCTTCCACTTCGACGCGCTCATGGCGGAGATCCCAGAATCGCTCATGGCGTTGGCCGGCGATCACATGAAGCGTCACGCCGGGCAAATGCGGAAAGACTCGATCGAGGAAGAACCGCAGCGCGAGAACATTGGGCGTGTGCGCGAAGGAGCCGATGAACAGAAGCCGATTCGGTTCCGGCTCACGCTCGGTCTTTAGGCTCGACGAAGGCCGAAATCGATTGAGATCGACTCCGTTCGGTATGACCCACGCACCAGGCACTGCCTTCTGATCCTTCGCCGACATGGTAACCACTCGATCCACGGAGCGCCACGCCTCCGTCTCAAAGCGCTGCCAGCGCTCGTACTGGCGGCGGTTTTCCCAGTCTTCTTCGCGCTGGAGCATCTGCGCGTAGAGGTCGTAGGTGATGTCATGCTCCACCAGAATTGTTTTGGCGGGCTTGGCATCGGCCGCGTACTGCGCCATCTGGGTGAACTCGAGCTGAACGATCTTCGGTTTCCACTTCGCCGCTGTCTGTCGAAGAGCCGCGTGAAACGCGGGCGAATCGAACTCTTCGACGGTATCGGGGCGCAGGGTCGATGGAATCGCATGGCTGCCGGCGCGGCGAATAGCGACAATCTCAGCGCAGATCGCGATAAGCTCGGGCGGCGCGGATGCCCATTCTTCCACGAAGCTGATCAGGACCAAATCAAAACCGGACGCCGCTCGCGACATCAGGTTGTACATTCGCACCGCGGCTCCGTGGGAAAGCGGAAAAGGAAGATAGGGGCTTGCGATCAGCACCACGGGTCGGCCAGAGCGCGGCTTGCCGGGAAATACAGCCACATCGCCCGAAACCAGCGCCAGGAAGTTATCCGACGATGTTTGCCGGGCCACGGGAATTGAGGCGGCCAGGCGCAACGCATCGGATTTTCCGAGCGAGCGTAAGCGGAGCAGATTCTCGCTCCAAATTCCTCCTCCGAATCGGGCGAGGAACCGCACGAAATTCTTCTCCAGCACGGCATCGAGTTCCGCAGGCGTGAAGTATTTCGATGTCGTCGCGCGATGCTGATGCAGGACGCGAGCCTTCGCGCAGTAGACGCTCGGCCATTCGCGCTGCCAAGCGCGAACGCCGATATCGAGGTCTTCCACGTACGCGGTCTCATATTGCGGATCGAATCCTCCCAACGCGGCGAGCCTCGCTGCGTCGTAAAGCGTGCATCCTCCGCTGCCGTACAGGACGTAACTCGAATCCTCGCCTTCGAGCGGAATGTCGCAACGAACCGGAAAATCGGTGGCCGCGTGCTCGGGAGCCCAAACCGTCTTGCCAGTCTCCTCCCGGCGGGCGCCCTCGGGAAGGAAAATCTGCGCGGTGGAAGAGAAGAGATTGGGCACTTCGTCGAACGGTTGTCGAAGCGCGCGCAGGAACCCGGGCTCGACCAGCATGTCGTTATTCAACAGGCAAACATGGGACCGGCTCGCGCGCCGCAGCCCGTGATTCACGGCTTCAGAGAAAGATAGCGGCTGCCCCGATTGCTCAATCTGAACGGCCGGGTAAGAATCGCGCAGAAACTCCGCGGTTCCATCGGTCGAGCCATTATCGACGACAACGATTTCGTCGGCGTCTTGGAGGCGCGGGAGACAGGTCGCCAAGAGATTCTGCCCATTGCGGGATGGGATCACGACAGAGATGCCGGGAGCGAGTTCGCGCTTCGGCCACGGCTCGACCGCGCCCGGCTGCGCGGCGACCAATGCGTGCACATTCGCCGCAAGATACAAACGGAGCAACCGCCGCTGTACCGGATCGCGCAGCACTTCTAACCAATCATGCAGCCAGCCGCCCTCGCATGTCTGGCTCCGGACAAGATTCTTCGCGCGCCACAGCATGTGGCGAAGCATCACCGGAGCGTTGTCCGGGCGTAGGCGAAAATGCTGGCCGGTTTCCGAATACGCGAGCAGCCGTGTCGGCGCGATGGCGATCCCGAGGAATCGCATCGGCCAATGGGGCGTGCCAGGCTCGAGGATGATCGCGGCAATCGCGATGGATCGGCCGCGCAGGCGGGAACGAATCAGCGCAAAGTTCTCGCTCCATTTGCGCCGGATGTGGTAGCGAATCCATTCTCCTTCCGCAGGAGGGAATTCAGAAACAATCACCAGCGGCAGTTCCGGGAAGATTTTCTTGAACCCGCGCAGAGTCTGCTCGGAAATCTCATCCGAAGCGGATGCCAACAGAAGTTTGACCGCGTTCAAATGAGTTGGCGAAGGTCGAAGGACCAGCGTCCGGCCTGATGCTGCCGCCAGAGTTGCAGCGCCTGCAAACCGAACGCGGTCGAAACCGGATTCGAAAACGGAAGCAACTCGCCCCGTTTGCTCCCGAAGAAAAAGCCGCCTCGAAGCCGTGGATCGGGATGAGACGACGGAGCCTGGAACGACGCTGCGCGATCCGCTTCCTCGCACGCCGCGGATTCATCCAGCGGCGCCGCGCCCAAATGATGCGCGATCAAGCGGACCCGCAGGAGCTGCGCGAGCACATCGGAGCGCTCAAACAACGGAGCGATTTCGCGGCGCAAAGACGATGCTCGCGCGAGCCCCTCTTGCAGCGCCGCCCGAACATCGGGACGAGCCGCTTCGGGAAGCAATCCCTCCAAGAAATACGCATAAGCGTGAAGGCGATCCATCGTCTTCTCACGATCCAGCTCGGCGTTAAGAAACGCCCGGTTCGTCCGCAGCGAATATGCGAGCATCGCTTGGTACAGTTTTGCGGCATGCTCGTCGCCGATCTCGCGCCATGCCAGCGCCGCCTTTAATTGGAAGCAGCCGGGGCTCCGCGACCATCGCGGTTCGTACGGAAGCGGCTGCTTGTCCGGCAAAGAGATCACCGGATCGAACACGCCATCGCCGATAAAATCGAACGCCAGGGAAAGCGCGGCTTCGCGTGCGCGTTCTCGGGTTGCGTCGTCTCCGACCGCCAGCAATCCGCGGATAATGATTCCGGTGTCGAAGAAATACGCGCGGTCTGAGGCGGGTTCGAACGGGAACGCAGATGCGGCGTCGTTCCAAGCCTCGCGACTCAAGAATCGCGCGGCGCGAACGGCCGCATCGCGATATTTTCGATCTGGCGTAATGCAGTCCAGGTAAGCAAGCGCGCTTGCCGCGTAGCCGGTGATCTCGTTTGATATTGGAGCGTTCTCGCCAGTGTCGGTTCGATAGTAGCGGGCCACGCCGCCGCTCGGTTCCTGGATTCCGGAGTTCAGGAACCAACAACCGGCCTGCTCCAAGAACTCTACTTCCCGTGGCATTTCTTATATTTTTTCCCGCTGCCGCAAGGGCACGGATCGTTGCGGCCTGGCGTAGCCGAACTAGCCTGGGGCGAAGCCTCCGGCTCCGGCTCACCCTCGGATTCGAAAACCGGAGCGAGGCCGTACAGGCGCAGGCGCTCATCGATGGCGAACATCACCAGCCGGGTTTCCGCCGGCGACAAATGCGTGATCGAATCGATTTTGCGAAGAATTCCGCGAGCGCGCCCACGAGTGGTTTCCCCCGGCAAGGCAAGCGCGTAGGCGAACAAAGCGTCATCGCGAAAATCGTCCGAGTCCAGGCGCTTCGCGATCTTATCGGCGTAGCCGGTCAAACGGAAATAGCCCGCGCCGCGCAGCGCTTGATGAACAATCGCAGGATTCTCGTCATCCAGATGCTGAGCGAAGTACTTGGAATAAGGCTTGTGCAAGGATCGCCACATCGTTTCCAGCGCCTTGGCGCGCGCGCCGCCGCCCTCCTCGTACAAAGCTTCGATGGCGCGCTGCACCTCCGGCTTGTCCGCGAAACCATACAACCCCACCGCTGCCCCGCCCCGCTCCTCCACCGGACGGCTCTCGTCCGTGAGCGTCGCGAGCATGGCCGCGCGAATCGGCTCCTGATCGGCGGCATCCGAAAGCGCTTCCCAAGCGCGCGCCCGCACGAGCGGCTCTGGATCGGATTTCGCCATCGCGAGCAGCGCGTCGCGAACCTTCGGATTGACGGCGGTGTTGAAGAAGCTATAAGCGGCCTCGGCGCGAACTTCCGCTTCCGGCGATGCCAGCAGTTCCGCTCGTTCGCTCTCGGTGAGCACGTCGAATGCGGGAATATCCTGCTTCGGGTACTCGGCCAGAATGTCGAACGGCTCAGGCGCATACGGTGTTTCCGGCGCATCGAGCGCCTCGATCGCGTGGCTGATCTCGCGGCGAAGTTCGACGTTGTCGTCGGAAGTATCCTCTTCGGGAAGCTCCGCGAGCATTTTTTCGAGCGCCGGTTTCGCGGCGGGATCGCCGTACAAGCCCAGGCAAAACGCCCCATCGGCGGCATCGAATTCCAGGCGGTCGAGAAGCAGGGCAAGCACTCGCGGATCGCGAATCCGCAGCCCGGCTAGCAGGAAGGCGACATCGCTTCCCGCCTCCTCGCCCAGCTCTTCGTAAAGCTTCAGCAGCGCGTCCACCGCCTGCGAACCAAGCGGAAGCAGCGCCTCAACCAGCGTGTCGTCGACATCTTCCGGCTCCCGCCGAATCGCGTCGATCAGGAAGTCGATCGCGCCCGGCTGAGGCGAATGATGGAACAGATCGATCAGGACCTGATCGAGAAAGACGCGATGCTCGCGGACTGGTTCGCGCGAAAAAACTGCCACGTCCGCCATCCCGGCTTCTCCGCGATCCAGAATCGATTGGATCAGCCGCTTGTCGATGCCGATCCATCCGCGGGACGCGGCGCGGAGCAGCTCAATGACGGGAATTTCGTTATACCGCCCAGGCTCAAACGAGACCAAGGACGGAGCGGCAGCCACTACTCTTCCCTGACGACGTGCACCGGAATGTCGATCGAGACCTCGCGGTGCAGGCGCACGGCCACCTTGTAGTCGCCCAGGGTCTTGATCGGCTCATCCAGGGCGATCTTCTTGCGATCGATCGTGTAGCCTTGTTTTTCCAGCGCGTTCGCGATGTCGGCTGTTGTGACAGAGCCAAAGAGCTGGTCGTTGTCGCCGGCTTTTTGGGAAATGGTCACTTCAACCGAACCCATGATCTTGGCCAGATCCTGAGCTTCGGATTGAACCTTGGCCTCGCGGCGCAGGTGCGCCTGACGCTCCTGCTCCACGATCTTCTTGTTGGCTTCCGTCGCCGCCACGGCCAGGCGTTTTGGCAGCAGAAAGTTGCGCGCATAGCCCGGCGCAACCTTCACCACCTGGCCGCGCTGCCCAAGCTTGTCGATGTCTTCTCTCAGAATAATTTCCATGGGATTTCTCTTATAGCGACGTCGAGAACGGCACCAGCGCGATGTTGCGGGCCTGCTTGATCGCTTCCGCCAGCCGCCGCTGGTGCGGAGCGCAAACGCCGGAAATGCGCCGGGGCGTGATCTTGCCGCGCTCACTGATGAAGGAGGTCAGCAAACGAACGTCCTTGTAATTGATATCGTAGATCTTCTCGACGCAGAACCGGCACATCTTCTTGCGCCGGAAATATTGCTTCTTGCCCGCGACGGCTTTGTCGCCGCCCGTCGGTCTCATGGAGCCGCTGATCGGCCGGCCGCCTCCGCCGCTACGTTGTTCCGCCATATTCTTTCTCCTCGATTATTCCACGGCCTTCGGTTCGCCCGGCCCGGCGTGAACGGGCGCGGCAGGAGCAGGAGCCGCCGGAGCAGCCGGAGCAGGAGCTCCGGGCGTGGCAGCCGCGGGTTCGGCCGGCATGACCGGCGCGGCCACGGGCGGCGGCGGTGGTTTGCGCGCGGCGCGCTTTTCGCGATGCGCTTTGCGCTTGCCCACCTTCTTCAGCCGCTCGTCAACGCGAACCGTGATGAACTTGATCACCGTGTCGGTGTTGCGCATGCGGCGCTCCACTTCCCGTACCAAGTCCGCCGGCGCGGTGAATTGGATCAGAATATAGATCCCTTCGTTGAACTTTTGAACCCGGTACGCGAGCTTTCGCGTACCCCATTTGTCCGCCTTCTCGACGGTTCCCTTCCCTGACGTGATCAGGTCCTTTACCTGACCGATGTAAGCGTCGATCTCCTCTTCCGGAGTGCCGGGCTTGACGATGAACAACTCCTCGTAGCTTCTCATTCTTCCTCTTGTTGTGAGCCTTGGGCGCGACGATTGTACATCGCCATGGACTTTTCGACGCCCTCCGCGATTATGGACTCAATGGCCTTCGCTGCATGCCCAGCCATCTCCTCCATTTCCTGCCTTTCCGAACGCTTCATCGGCGAGAGCAAATAATCTTTTCCCCTGCCGCCCTCCCTGCCACGATCCACGCCCACCCGGACCCGCGGAAACATCTGCGTGCGCAGGTGAGCGATGATGCTTCTCATCCCGTTGTGGCCCGCCGCCGATCCGTTCGGACGGATCCGCAGCGATTCCCACGGCAAATCCAACTCATCGTAAACCACGATCAAACAGTCCGGCTTGAGCTCGTACCGTCCGAGCAGCCCGTGGACGCTGCGGCCGCTCTCATTCATGAACGTCTGCGGCTTGACGAGCAAAACCCGCCTGCCGCCCACCAAGCCCGACCCCACGCGGGCATCGCATTCCTTCCGGGTGACACGTATCGAATGCTCCTCCGCCAACCGGTCGATGACCAGGAAACCGATGTTGTGCGGCGTGAACTCGTACGCCTCGCCAGGATTGCCCAGCCCGACCACCAGAAAATCCACTTGGTCCGGCATTCGGTTGGGCTACGGCGAATATTCCGCCGGTTACTTCTTTTTCTTCTCCTCGGCGGGCGCCGCGCCTTCCTCCTCCTTCTTGCCTTTCTTGATAACTTCGGGTTCCGCCGTAGCAGGCGCCGCACCCTCCGCGGCTGGAGCGGCTTCCGTCGTCTCAGCCTTCATCGCGACCACGTGGGAGATCACCGCATCGGGATTGCTCACCAATTTAATCGAACCGGTCAGTTCAAGCGCTCCAGCGCGAATGCTCTGGCCGATCATCAACTGGCTCACGTCCACCGTGAAGTGCTCCGGAATGTCGTCCGGGAGGCACTCGATCTCGATTTCGCGGGTGATCACTTCATGCAATCCGCCCTGAAGCTTGACACCCGCCGGCTCACCGGTGGTGTGAACCGGCACTTTAACGCTGATCCGCTGGGCAAGATCGATGCGTTTCAAATCCACGTGGAGCAAAGTATTCTTGATCGGGTCGGACTGCCAGTCGATCACCATGACCGGAGTGGTCTCGCCGCCGGTGAGTGAAAGATTGAAGATCGTGTTCTGGCCCGTCTTGCTATTCAAAATTCGCCCGATCTCCTTGGGATTCACGGCCACGGCGACCGATGTGTCCGTCACTCCGTAAAGCACGCCCGGCGTCGATCCGGCCGCGCGCAGCCTTCGCGCTTCATTCTTGCCGCGTCCCGAACGAGTTTCCGCACCAACGGTAATATCTTTTCTCATAAATAGCCTTTAAACGAATAATGTGCTGACCGATCCGTCTTCGTGAATAGATTGAATCGCTTTCGCCAGCAGGGGCGCAACGGAAAGCTGCTTGATGCGCGTGCAATTGTCGGCCACTTCGGCGAGCGGTATGGAATTCGTGACCACCACTTCTTCAAGTTGAGAGTTTTCGATCCTCTCGACAGCCGGCCCCGAAAGGACGGCGTGAGTGGCGCAAGCGCGAACGCTCTTGGCGCCCTGCTCGAGCAAAGCTTCCGCGGCTTTGACCAGCGTGCCGCCCGTGTCGATCAAGTCGTCGACGATCAGGCAATCCTGATCCGCCACGTCACCGATAATGTGCATCACTTCAGCCACGTTTACATCCGAGCGGCGCTTGTCGATAATCGCCAACGGCGACCCGAGCCGCTTGCCGAAAGCCCGCGCGCGCTCCACCCCACCCGCGTCCGGCGAAACCACCGTCAGGTTCTCGCCCTTCAATTCATCGAAGTAATCCACCATCACCGGCGCGGCGAACAAATGATCCACCGGAACGTCGAAAAAACCCTGAATCTGGGCGGCGTGCAAATCCAACGCCAGAATGCGATCGGCTCCGGCGCGCTCGATCACGCTAGCAACCAGACGCGCCGAAATCGGCATGCGCGGACGATCCTTCCGGTCCTGCCGCGCGTACCCATAATAGGGTAGCACTGCCGTGATGCGTTCCGCCGAGGCGCGCTTCAGCGCGTCGATCATCAACAGCAGTTCCATCAAGTGACGGTCCACCGGATTGCATGTAGGTTGAACCACGAAGCAGTCCGCGCCGCGCACGTTTTCCTGCACCTGCAAGTGAACTTCGCCGTCGGAAAAAGAGCGGACATTCGCCGCGCCCAGCGGACAACCGAGTTCATAGCAGATCTCCGACGCCAAGGCGGGATTGGCGTTGCCCGTGAACACCTTGAAGTGATTGAACCTCATTGTTCGTACCGGCTTCGGAGCGGCCATGCGTTATCCTCGGAGCCGGGCTTGTGCGCAGCAAGGTGTTCCGCCAACTGACGCCGCCACATCCGCCGGTATGCTCCGCGGCTGACGAGCGACGCCGGCAAGAGCCGGCACCCTTCAAACTCCCGAACCCCTTCGAACACCCGTCGAGCGCTATCCCGTTGCTCCCGGGATCTGAAAATGCCAACCACAGCCGAGCCGCTTCCCGTCATTCGTACGCCTGCCGCGCGAAGCTTCCGCAACTTGCCCATGATGGCCCTGAGCTGGGGATGCTGACTGGAAACTGCTGACTCGAAGTCGTTCTCTGCGAACGCGCCCGCCGTCCCGGCGGAGCGCCCGTCTGCCAGCGCCCGCACGTAGGACTGGAAATCACTTATGC
>JASHRP010000812.1 GCA_030037375.1 Bryobacteraceae bacterium
CGAGCACGCCTTCATTCGCCAAAATGTGGTTCGCGGTCACCAGTTCCTGAACCAACGCCGGGACCGGCGAGGCCTGCTTCTTCGCGGGCGCTTGACACAGCGCGGGAAGCGCAATTATCGCCGCAATGAGAAAACGATCCATTTCGACCTCCACGTCTCCAAAGCCCTTAATTGTATAATCCGTTCTAGCGCTTTACCAGCGCGGCTCCCATTTCGCAGTTTTGTCTCTGCAATCGGCTCTCTAGGACGGAGGATCTTATGGGTGAATATTACGCGATTACCGATTTAGGCACGCTTCCAGGCGGGACTTCGAGCAACGCGGGAGGCATCAATGACGGCGGCCAGGTGGTTGGCTCCTCCCAAGTCGCCGGCGGCAACAGTCATGCTTTCGTTTGGACCCCAGGCGCGGGGATGCAGGACTTGGGAACTCTTCCTGGCGGCACGAATAGCCAAGCGTCGGGAATCAACATCTGCGGTTCCGTTGTGGGCCAATCGGACCTAACCGGTAGTGGAGGTAAGACGCATGCCGTCCTGTGGAGCGCAGGTGCAATGCAAGACCTCGGCACGCTGCCCGGGGACGATGGAAGCGAAGCCGGCGCAATCAACGCGTGCGGCCAGGTGACCGGAAACTCCTCCCTGAGCGCGGGAGGACATCTTCATGCATTCGTCTGGACCAAGGCTGTTGGAATGACTGGGCTCGGGGTGCTGACGGGATTCACGGATTCCGGAGCGCACGACATCAACAATCTTGGGCAGGTGGTGGGCTACTGCGCGGCGTCCGGTGCACAAAACCGAGGGTTCATCTGGAACGGCGCCGCCGGAATGAAACCGGTCGGCACACTGCCAGGCGGGCTCAGCAGCGATGCGGTGGCGATTAACGATCTCGGCGAAATCGCCGGAGTTTCTGACCACGGCAACGCCAGCAATCCTCGCGCTGTTCTCTGGAACCGGGCTGGAGTCGCGAGGGACCTCGGGGTTCTCGACGGCGGAACCTGGAGCAGCGCGGCAGCGATCAACATCTTCGGAATCGTGGTGGGGAACGGAAACTGTACCGGCTCCAACTCGCGCGCATTTGTTTGGAGAGCGAAGCTCGGAATGCAGGATTTGAACAACCTTATTCCCGCAAATTCCGGTTGGGTGTTGCTGCAAGCGCTGGCGATCAATGTGGCTGGGCAGATTACCGGCGTCGGTACGATAAACGGAGTGTCCCACGCGTTCCTGCTCGCGCCGCAGTGCTTCGCGTGACTCGTTTTTTCACGAAGCTGCGGCTTGTGACCCGCGCGGCTCGATCCATCGCCAGTGACGCTCCCCATCCGAGGATCCGAATCTGACGCCGTGCAGGACTTCCGCGATAATCTCCGCCGTTCTGGAAACCGTCATTCCGGAGCGATTGAAAAAGAGATTTCCGTCCGCGAATGCGACCTTGCCCTCTCGAACCGCTCGAAGCTTGCGCCAAAACCGATAGCACTCGAGCACCGCTTGTTCGCGTAACGCGCGGTCGAGGTTGAACCCGCAGGGAGCCACGATGAGATATTCGGGATCGGCTTCCAGCAACGACGCCGCCGGAATGCCCACCGAGAATTCACCCTTTCTCGCAAGCAGCGGCTCGCCGTTGGCGGTCTCAACCAGTTCCGGGGCCCAATTCGCCATGACGAACACCGGGTCGGTCCATTCGACCGTGATCACGCTTCGACGCTATAACCGGTCTGTTCGTTCGCACACGGCTTTCAATCGGGCGCGCCCACGGCTCACTACATTCTCGCGCCGCTCAACCCTTCCGATGGCTTGCGCGATTTGTCTAATGCTCGCGAAGATATCCTCCAACGACGACGCGGAAATCGAGATCTGCCGCATCGGGCTAAGGCCGCTCCGATCGACATTCACCGAGTGACCGCGCATACATCGCAATGCGCCTGAGTGATGATGAGGTCCGGCCTGAAGATGCCGGATTGAATCGACATCCAGGCGATACAACGGTTTCGCCGGAAACTAGCCGGCGCTTCACCTCGGCATCGATCTCCCGGCTGGACAGCGAAACGTCGAACGCAGGTTCGCTGCACGCGGGTAATCGATGCACCCATGGAGGATTGTCATGCGAGCGTCCCACGAGCATTTCGCCCGCGTCCAACGCGCAGATAATTTCGGAGGCGCTCGCGAGCAGAGGTACGATCCGCATCCCACTTCATTGTAGGATCGCCCGATTGAACGGCATTACAAGCGGGCATTGAGCCCGCGCTCGGCCGGCGTATTCGCTTCGTGATTCTGAGTGCCTCCGGTTACTCGCGATTTCGGCGATTCGAGTGGAGGACCAAACCATCGGAAGAATGATATACTGGCGCGTTGTCAGACGGGACAAATGTCCATCGATCGACGGGAGAGGATGAGCTGTGATATGAAAACGGGCCTCGTTTTGCCTATCTCGGCTCTGGTCTGCCTCGTTGCGTCCACGGGCGGACTTCAGGCTCAGAACCGCGATGGAGCGGCCGTCTTTCAAACTGTCTGCTCTAACTGCCACAAGGAAGGAAGCACTACGCAGGCGCCGTTGCCGGACGTATTGCGCAAGATGACGGTTCAGTCCATTCTCACGGCCCTGGAATCGGGAAAAATGCAGGCGGTCGGAAAGAACCTGAGCGCCTCGGAGCGCGCGGCTGTCGCTTCGTATCTTGGCATCCCAGGTGTCGAATCCATCCCGCAGTCCGCGCACTGTGGCAGCAACCCTCCGCTCGCGACCAACGCTCCCAGTTGGAATGGCTGGGGCATCGATCTAACCAATAGCCGCTTTCAGGCCGCGAAGGCGGCCGGGCTTAGTGCAGGCGATGTTCCGAAGCTGAAGCTGAAATGGGCTTTCGGATATCCCGGCGTTACCACGTCTTTCGGAAATCCCACCGTTTATGGCGGCCGCGTGTTTGTCGGGGCACAGGACGGAACCGTTTTCTCGCTTAACGGACAGACCGGCTGCATTTATTGGATGTACAAGGCGACCGAGGGCGTCCGCACCGCACCCGTGATCTCGAATGACGGTAAGACCGTTTTCATCGCTGACCTGCACGCGTGGGTGCACGCGATCAACATCCAGACTGGCGATGTCGTATGGAAGACACACGTCGATGAAGCCGCGGAAGCAACCATCTCGGGAACACCGAAGCTCGAAGGAGCTCGCCTCTATGTGCCGGATTCCGCGGGCGACGAAGCCGTCGCGGCGGCAGATCCGAAATACCCATGCTGCAAGCTGCGCGGAAGCATGGTCGCGCTGGATGCGAAGACCGGCAAGCAGATCTGGAAAACGTACACGATCTCAGAGCCTGCGAAGCTAACCGGTAAGACCAGCACGGGCATCGAGACTTGGGGACCCTCCGGCGCAAGTCCCTGGACATCTCCCACGGTCGACTCCAAGCGCCACGCGATCTATGTTGGCACGGGAATCAACTATTCGCAGCCGGGTACCGATTCGAGCGATGCGGTGATCGCGTTTGACGAAAGCACTGGGAGCATCCTGTGGAAGCAGCAGATGCTCAAGGGCGATGTCTACAATTTCGGGTGTACCACGGATCAGAAGCAGAATTGTCCGCAGCCTACCGGCGGCGATCTCGACATTGGCTCGCCCCCGGTGTTGAAGGATATCGGCGGAGGAAAACGAGTCCTGATCGTGGCGGCGAAATCCGGCATGGTCTACGGCCTCGATCCCGATCAGAAAGGGAAGATCGTTTGGCAGACGATGGTCAGCCCCGGTGGTCCGGAGGGCGGCGTCATCTGGGGTTTCTCGGCGGATAGCAAAGCGGCATATTTCGCAATCTCGGATTGGAACCCGGCCAATGGCGCGGCGGGAGGCGGCGTGGTCGCCCTCGACTTCACCAACGGGAAGAAATTGTGGTCCACGCCTGCTCCCAAGCCCACGTGCCTTAGCGATAAGGGATGTAGCGCCGCCCAGCCGGGGCCCACCAGCGTGATAGATGGAGCCGTGTTCGCCGGTTCGGACGACGGCCATTTGCGCGCATATTCAACTTCGGATGGTCACATCTCGTGGGACTTTGATACCAATCGCGACTTCACCACCGTCGACAGCGTAAGGGCGCACGGCGGCTCTATTGACAGCACCGGCGCAACGATTGCCGGCGGAATGGTCTATGTGAACTCGGGCTATTCCCGTATACCGATCATGCCGGGCAACGTCTTCCTGGCTTTCTCAGTGGATGGAAAATAGTTCTGTCCCGAGGTCAGGGATCTAGCTCGTCATGATCGAAACCTAGTTTGCATTACAGTTATGAACTCTGAGAGAGTGTAATCTCGTCCACTTATGCCAATTAAAATCGCAGACACAATTCTGCCGACCACCATGGTCGGATCGTATCCGCGGCCGCACTGGTTTCACCAACAATTGCGTGGCCGCGACATTCGCGTGGCTTTCAAAGAAGTCGCGCACGAAGAGGCGTATCACGACGCCACTCAGGCGGCGATTCACGACCAGGAAGAAGCCGGCATCGACATCGTCACCGACGGCCAAATGTACTTCGACGATTATGTCGGGGTCATCGGGTCGTTCTGCTGGTACATGTATGAGCGCATCCACGGCTTTGAAGAGGCCAAGGATCCGCACCCTTCCGCGGTGGGCGCGACGGTCCGAACCAAGGATGTCGAGCTGTTGGACGATTGGGGCGGCGTAGTCAATAGCGGCGAGGTGAAGCGCGGTCCGATCCGGCTGGCGGATTTATATAAGGTTGCCTCGCGTTATGCGAACAAGCCGATGAAGGTCTCGGTCGGCGCGGGACCGATCAATTTGGCTTGGCACGTTTACTTCAAGCACTATAAGGATGCTCGCGATCTGAGCTTCGCATTGGCTCCCATTTTCAACCAGGAGATGAAAGATCTGGTGGCGGCGGGCGCGAAGTATCTCCAGATCGAGGATTTGGGCGCATGGCTGCCCCTGTTCACCGGAAACGATGGCGACTACAAATGGATCGGAGAGGTAATCGCGAAGTGTGTTGAAGGCGTCAATGCAAAGATTGCGTGGCACTTCTGTTTCGGCAACGCATGGGGCAATTCGCTGAGCAGTCTGTTTCCGAAAGGTTATGAGACGGTGCTCCCGCACTTCTTCAACGTTCCAGTGGATCAGTTTGTGTTGGATTTTGCGAACCGGGAGATGGCGGGGCTCGAATGCCTGAAGCATTTGCCGAAGGATAAGGAAGTGCAGGCTGGGGTGATCGACGTCCGTACCAGCGTAATCGAAACGCCGGAGCATGTGGCCGGGCGCATCCGCAAGGTGCTGGAACTGGTGCCTGCCGAGCGCGTGTATTTGAGCACGGACTGCGGGATGAAACCCCTGCCGAGAATCGTGGCGAAGTTAAAGCTCAAGGCGCTTGCGGACGCCGCGGCGATTGTGCGCAAGGGCTAGATTTATTCCGTTTCTTGAAAAGTTTTTTAACCAG